>JAESUV010000113.1 GCA_016762975.1 Gammaproteobacteria bacterium
TATTAGCCGAGGCGGCTATAAAATCATTCTCCATCATCAATAGGCTGTAGATGGCTTCCTGCGCACCTGCCGCGCCAAGTGAATGACCGGTCAACGATTTGGTTGAATTGAGTGTTGGTACGTTGTCACCGAAGACGCTTTTGATCGCGCGTAGCTCCGAGATATCACCGGCAGGTGTGCTAGTGCCGTGTGTGTTGATGTAGTCTACCGAACCTTCAAGACCTGCGGTTGCCATCTGCATCGCGCGTGCACCGCCTTCGCCTGCGGGTGCGACCATATCGTAGCCGTCTGAAGTTGCCGCATATCCAGTCAACTCGGCATAGATCTTTGCGCCTCTTGCTAGAGCGTGATCGAGAGACTCCATGACAAGAATTGCACCACCACCGGCAATCACGAAGCCGTCGCGGTCAGCATCGAAAGCGCGTGAGGCTTTATCGGGAGTGTCGTTGTATTTAGTTGAAAGCGCGCCCATAGCATCGAACATATGGCTCATTGTCCAGTGCTCTGCCTCGCCACCGCCTGCGAAAACTATATCTTGCTTGCCCAGCTGAATCAGTTCGGCCCCATGACCAATACAGTGAGCGCTGGTCGCACAGGCTGATGAAATTGTGTAATTGACGCCTTTGATTTTAAATGGCGTGGCCAGACAAGCAGATGTGGTGCTGCTCATCGTGCGCGTTACACGGTATGGCCCGACTCTACGTATACCCTTCTCGCGCATAATATCTGTGGATTCAAGCTGTTGTTCGGAGGAGCCGCCACCGGAGCCCACTACCAATCCGGAGCGAAAATTGGATACTTCTTCATCCGTAAGGTTGGCGTCAGATATCGCCTGTTCCATGGCTAGGTAGGCATAAGCTGCGGCATCGCCCATAAAACGGAGTATCTTGCGGTCTATTAGTTCAGCTGTGTCGATCTGCACCGATCCGCTGACATGGCTGCGCATGCCAATTTCTTCGTAGGTAGGATTGTGCCGGATACCACTACGGCCCGCTTTTAGAGAATCCAGCACCGACTCTTTGTTATTGCCTAAACAAGATACAATTCCGATACCAGTTACAACAACGCGTTTCATACAATTTCCCCAATCAAAAAAGAATCATTCATGCATCCGTTACTAGAATGAATTTTCTGGCGTGAACAGACCCACTTTCAATGCTTTAGTGGTATAGATTGTATTGCCATCTACAGATACTTTTCCGTTGGCAATGCCCATAACTAGGCTTCTATTGATGAGCCGGCTTATCGATAGTTCGTAAACTACCTTCTTTGAAGTTGGCAATATCTCACCAGTAAATTTTACCTCGCCAGCTCCAAGTGCCCGACCCTTTCCAGGGTGACCACTCCAGCCGAGGAAGAACCCCAGTAGCTGCCACAAGGCATCTAATCCTAGGCAGCCGGGCATGACCGGATCGCCGGGAAAGTGACAGTCGAAAAACCAGAGGTCTGGATTTATATCTAGCTCCGCAATTATTTGTCCACGGCCATGTTCGCCGCCGTCGCTATCTATCCGAACGATGCGATCAAGCATGAGCATATTGCCCACAGGTAACTTGGCGTTGCCCGGACCGAATAGACGACCATGGCCGCAATCTACCAATTCTTCCAATGTATAGGAATTCTTAGGAATAAACTTGTGTTCGACTTGTGTCATGAGCTGGTTAAACCCCTCCAAGGGGTGGTTCTCTAAAGGCTGGATGTTAGCGCGCTGGGGCCGAATAATCGATCATAAATTGATGGCAGGCTGTTGAACCGCTTCTATTTATTAAAATAGACGAGTTTTTGCTACTATGTCGTTCCTTTTTGTCATTTCCCTTAAAGAAGTCCAAGGTAGCAAGCTCTATGTTGATTCCCGTTATTCTTGCTGGTGGTGTGGGCTCCCGCCTCTGGCCAGTCTCTCGATCGATGCTACCAAAGCAATTTATCGATTTTCCCAATATGCAGGGCTCACTGTTTCAAAATACATTGTCTCGTCTGGAGGGCGTACCTGACGTCGGAGATCCGATAGTCGTTTGTAATAGCGACCACCGGTTTTTGGTGGCAGAGCAATTGCGGCAACTTGGGAAAGAGCACTGCACTATATTGCTAGAGCCGGTCGGCAGAAATACCGCGCCAGCGGTCGCTCTCGCGGCATTGTGTGCGCAGCAAGATGACGCGGACCCGCTTCTCCTCGTGTTGCCTGCCGATCATGTGATTCAGGATCAAGTAAGATTTCAGCAGGCAATAGCTCAGGCATTGCAGTCTGCCGAGCAAGAAAAACTGGCTACATTTGGCATAGTGCCAAGTGTCCCAGAAACAGGGTATGGCTACATAGAGAAGGGTGCGGAACTCGTCGGCGGGAATGGATATTGCGTAGAGCAGTTTGTGGAAAAGCCGGATCAGGAAACCGCGCAGGCCTATTTGGATAGCGGCAACTATTTTTGGAATAGTGGCATGTTCTTGTTTTCCGCCTCTACTTATTTGCAGGAGCTGAAGCGACATGCTCCAGATATTTTCGAGAGCTGTCATAAGGCCTACGCGAGTCTGGAACGGGGAGAGGATTTTCAGCTAATCCCCGAATCAGTCTTCGCGAGCTGCCGCAGCGATTCTATCGACTATGCGGTGATGGAGAAGACATCCTCCGCTGTGGTTGTGCCCCTCGACGCAGGCTGGAATGATCTTGGTGCCTGGGATTCGATGTGGGAGGTGCAGGCCAAGGATGAGCACGGCAACGCACTGTCCGGCGATGTGCTCACCTTCGATGTACGGGATAGTTATATCCAGTCTCAATCTCGTCTGGTCGCTGTTGCAGGGATACGGGATATCGTAGTGGTCGAGACGGCGGATGCGGTGTTGGTGACACAGCGCTCGCAGGTGCAGTCCGTAAAACACTTAGTACAACAGTTACAAGACCATGAGCGGGAAGAAGGCACGTTACATCGTTTGGTTTATCGCCCGTGGGGCTCTTATGAGTCTTTGAGCAGCAGACCTGGATACCAGGTAAAACATATAGTGGTCAATGCTGGCGCATCGTTGTCGCTGCAGTTGCACCACAAGAGGGCGGAACATTGGACCGCGCTCAAGGGTGTTGCATTGGTTACCTGCGACAACAAAGAGTTCGAACTGCAGCCCAATGAATCGACTTACATTCCGGTTGGTAGTAAACATAGACTGACCAACCCTAGTAATGAAGCAATAGAAATTATCGAAGTTCAAATTGGTGAATATCTTGGTGAGGATGATATCGTCCGTTTCGAAGACCGCTATGACAGRGTCTGAAAAAAGACCTAAWTAAYACAGGYCGATGTTGATTCGCAGGTTTGGAAAGACCGGCTGCTATCTTRAATTCACAGAAATACTATTAAGGAAACGCTGCGCTATGTCTATTATTAGGAAATGYCTATTTCCAGCCGCTGGATACGGTACGCGATTYTTGCCSGCGACAAAGGCCATGCCGAAAGAAATGCTGCCYATTGTGACTAAACCYCTCATTCAGTATGGGGTCGAGGAGGCTATGGAGGCAGGCATTACCGAGATTGGTGTGGTGACTGGGCGTGGTAAGCGAGCGATAGAAGATCATTTCGATATTAGCTACGAGCTAGAACACGAGATTGCTGGCTCTGACAAGGAAGAGCTACTGAACAGCACACGCGAGATTATGGACCGCTGTACGTTTTCTTATACTCGGCAGGTGGAGATGAAGGGCTTGGGTCATGCAATTCTAGTCGGCGAAACGCTGATTGGATGCGAGCCGTTTGCTGTTGTGTTGGCTGACGATTACTGCGTCACTGAGGGTGACGGCGTACTTGCACAGATGGTCAAGCTGTATGAGAAGTATCAGTGCAGCATCGTGGCGATCGAAGAAGTGCCTCGTGAAGAGACTCACAAATACGGTGTGATCGAGGGAGAGATCGAAGCAGATGGTATTTATCGCATTCGTAATATGGTCGAGAAACCTACTCCAGAAGAGGCGCCAAGTAATCTGGCGATTATCGGTCGCTATATTCTCAGTGCAGACATATTCGATGTTATCCGCAACACGCCGCCAGGAAAAAATGGAGAGGTGCAGATTACAGATGCCTTACAGATCCAGGCTCAGCAAGGGAGGGTAATAGGTTATCGCTTCGCCGGTCGTCGATTCGATTGTGGAAGCATAGATGGATTTATCGAAGCCACAAATTACACCTATAAGTTGCAATCAAGTTAGCCTTTTCAAGCAAGAAATAGCGCGCGGTGCATCTGTTTCTATGTAGCGAATTACCGTATCCATAGCCAAAGAAAGAAGCTGAACAAATGACTGAAGAAATTACCTGTTTCAAACYCTACGACGTCAGAGGGCGTGTCCCCGATCAACTGAATAGCGACATAGCCTATCGAATAGGCCGTGCCTACGTTGAGTTCCTAAAACCGAAGCAGGTTGTRGTGGGTTAYGATATTCGCCTGAGCAGCRMGGARCTCTGTACCGCCCTGAGCAGAGGAATAATRGAYTCGGGTGCAGACGTYATAAATATCGGTCAATGCGGTACCGAAGAAGTGTACTTCGCAACCAGYCACCTAAACGTAGATGGYGGCATTGTCGTTACGGCTAGCCACAATCCTGCTGACTACAACGGCATGAAATTCGTTCGTGARTCGTCCAAGCCSATTAGCGGCGATACAGGTCTTAAGGAAATCAAGCGCCTCGCMGAGAGCGAAGAATTCACAGYCGCAAGCGAGCCTGGATCGATCAGRTTYGAGGATACGCAGCCGGCCTAYATAGARCACCTTCTTAATTACGTCGATGCRTCRRTYCTCGATAATTTGAAGATTGTGTGCAAYGCAGGRAATGGAGGRGCYGGGCCAACGATCGATGCMATCGAGAAGTTTYTGCCTTTTCAATTCGYAAAGGTGCAYCACGAGGCCGATGGYACATTCCCCAACGGTGTTCCYAACCCCCTCTTGRARGAGAATCGAGGCCCTACYMTYGAYGCCATACTCRSMSAGAAAGCAGATCTGGGTATYGCCTGGGATGGCGATTTCGACCGCTGCTTCTTCTTYGATGAGAACGGTCGGTTCATCGAGGGTTATTACATTGTGGGTCTGCTCGCGCAGAGCTTTCTAGAGGCTGAGCCGGGTGGCAAGATTATTCACGACCCTCGACTAATTTGGAATACGATACAGATTGCAGAAGAGTTTTCGGGTGAGGCAGTTCAGTGTAAGACAGGCCATGCCTTCATCAAAGAGCGGATGCGTAAAGAAGATGCCGTGTACGGCGGCGAGATGAGTGCCCATCACTACTTTCGGGACTTCTTTTACTGCGATAGCGGCATGATTCCCTGGCTGTTGGTTGTAGGCTTGATGTCTAAAACCGGTAAGAAACTATCTGAGCTAGTGAATGAGAGAATGCTCGCCTTTCCAGCCAGTGGTGAGATCAATAAGCACATCGAAGACCCTGAGGCCTTGCTTCGAGAAATAGAGGCAAACTATTCCACTGCCTGCGAAAGCATCGATCGGACAGATGGCTTGAGCATGAGTTTTGGGAATTGGCGGTTCAATATCCGCATGTCGAACACGGAGCCAGTGGTTAGGTTGAACGTAGAGTCGCGCGGGGATGAGGCGCTTATGAAGGAAAAGACGAAAGAGCTTCTGGCGTTCATGGGCTGAATTAAAACCTGCGCTGAAAATACACTACTAAAATTGCGGAAGTACTGGCATGAGAAGAATTTTACTGTTCGGTAATTCCGGATCAGGAAAGTCTACGCTTGCCTCCCGGCTCTCAAACGCTACGCTCGCGCATCTGGATCTTGATTCACTTGCATGGCTTCCCAGTCAGCCGCCGCAGCGCATGTCTCTGGCGGAATCCAAAGTTTTGATCGGTGAATTCACAGTGAACAATGAATCTTGGGTGATCGAGGGTTGTTACACTGACCTGTTAGAGCTGCTGGCAGAGAATGCCACCGAGCTAGTGTTTTTGAATCTGCCGATTGAACACTGCGTAAAGAACGCATCACTCAGGCCGTGGGAGCCGCATAAATACGCTTCCAAGGAGGCGCAGGATGCCAATCTTGCTATGCTTATTGACTGGATTGCCCAATACAAGCATCGTGATGATGTCTTCTCCCTGGCAGCCCATACCAAATTCTATGAAGACTTTCTCGGAACGAAAACATGTATACGTTCGAACGAGCATGCATTTACCTAGGGAGTTGGTTTAAACCTGTTGGAGAGCATGAAGCCTCTCCCGGTCAGTAGTCTCTAACTTCAGCTAGCAGTAGGAGGTTATCTTGCACAAGGTTGAGTTTGCTCGTATTTCTCTGCAGCCGGACAAGTTGTTGGTCGGTATGGCTGCAGAG
>JAESUV010000185.1 GCA_016762975.1 Gammaproteobacteria bacterium
GAATGTGCCACGCACCGAAGTAGCATCCATGGACGTTGCGAGAGCCGTAGCCATCTTTGCCGGGAAATCACTCGCTAAGACCACTGGAGCGCAGTTACCAATCGACGGTGGCAATGAACGCGTCATCTAATTTCACTACCTTTTTCTGGCGCACGACAGTCTGAAAAAATCAGGGATGATTTTTCAGACTCGACTAAAAGGAGCCAAAGCGACTTTGAACGTAAATGGTCAGCATTTCCAAAGCATCTGGTTCGATGAATCTGACGATAGCGTCTGCATCATCGATCAGACTCGCCTGCCTCATCGATTCGAGATCGTTACACTCAATACCCTTTCCGACGCTTGTCACGCAATCGAGGCCATGCAGGTCCGTGGTGCGCCTTTGATCGGAGTGACAGCCGTCTATGGCGTGTATCTGGCGCTGCTTGAAGACCCTAATCAGCTAGCAGTTGCTCTGGACAGATTAGCTGCGACGCGGCCTACCGCTGTAAATCTGCGGTGGGCGCTAGATAGAATGAATGCAGCATTGCGTAACACTCTAGCCGAGAAGCGAGTCGAAGTTGCCCTGCAGCAAGCCCGGGCGATGGAGGCGGAGGACAGTGCGATCTGTGCCGATATTGGCACGCAGGGGGTGAAGTTACTGCAAGAAATCTGGGACGCTAAGCTTGATAAGAGTAAGCCGTTAAATGTTTTAACCCACTGTAACGCGGGTGCCCTAGCGGCGGTTGATTGGGGAACGGCACTTTCTGTCATTTATAAAACTGCCGAGGTAGGAGTGCCACTTCATGTATGGGTAGATGAGACTCGACCTCGCAATCAGGGAGCGTCGCTTACCTGTTGGGAGCTCGGCCAGCAAGAGATAGCGCATACGCTGATCGTGGATAATGCTGGCGGTCATCTCATGCAGCAGGGCCTCGTGGATTGCTGTGTCGTAGGTAGCGATAGAACCACAATTACCGGCGATGTCTGCAATAAAATCGGTACCTACCTGAAGGCGTTGGCAGCATTTGATAATGACGTGCCATTCTTCGTTGCTCTACCTGTGTCGAGCATAGATTTTACGCTGATCGACGGCATCAAAGAAATTCCGATAGAAGAGCGCGATGCTGAAGAGGTGAGTCACCTTAACGGTATCGATGAGAAGGGTCAGTTCAGTAAGATTAGGCTTTGCCCTGAAGGTGTAGCGGTGAGCAACTTCGGATTCGATGTAACGCCGGCGCGTCTAATCACAAAAATTATTACCGAGAAGGGCGTGTTTGATGCGCAGCAGTCGCAGTTACAGCGGCTACGTAATTAATGTTTTCTGGCGCTAGCCTGGAGGCCAGCTAAGCGCGCGGCCACCGAGAATGTGCAGATGCAGGTGGAAGACAGTTTGTCCGCCATCACGGCCAGTATTAATCACGTAGCGAAACCCATCTTCACTCAGACCTAGGTTTGCGGCAATCTGATTGGCTTTCAATAGCAATTTACCTAGCAGCGCTTCATCGCCTTCACCGGCGGAGCTAACGTAGCTTAGGTGTTTCTTAGGGATTACTAAGATATGGGTAGGTGCCGCGGGGTTGATGTCATGAAAGGCATACACGTCATCGTCGGAATAAACCTTGTTAGAGGGTATTTCCCCTGCGATAATTTTGCAAAACAGGCAGTCATCCGCCATACGGTGCTCCGATCATTCAGCTGTGATTAATGCTCCAAGCGACATTATAACATGGGATATCAGGGGAACAGATTTGAGTATCATCTATAAACGATCAAGGTTATTACTGTTCTTGCTAGCGTGCTGCACGTCATCTCTGTCGCAGGCACAAGAGCAGGTGGCTCGTTATGGCTACACTATCTTGAATACCTATCCGCACAACATTAATTCCTTTACTCAAGGTTTGGTCTATCACGAGGGTTATTTGTTTGAGGGTACTGGTAAGAACGGTCAGTCAAACTTGAGCAAGATAAATCTCGAGGATGGCGAGGTGCTGATGGACAAGAGTATGTCGCGGCGCTACTTCGGAGAAGGCATCGAAATAGTCGACGATAAAATTTATCAGCTGACCTGGCAGTCTCATCTGGTCTTCGTACACGACAAGACCACGTTCGAATCGATTGGATCACATTACAATGCGACCGAGGGCTGGGGGCTCGCCTATGATGGTAGCTATCTTATATTGAGCGACGGAACCGCGACTCTGCAATTCATGGAGCCAGAGACATTCACGCCGGTTCGTAAGATTGAGGTGCAGCTCGACGGCAATTCTATAAGCCAATTGAATGAGTTGGAATATATCAATGGTGAGATTTGGGCGAATGTCTGGCAGACAGATTTTATTCTACGCATCGATCCCGAAAGCGGTGAGGTCAATTCCATCGTGGACTTGACCGGCTTGTCTGAGCAGACTCAATTGGGAACCTCCGAGGCAGTACTCAATGGCATCGCGTGGGATGCCGAGGAGCAGCGCCTATTTGTAACGGGTAAGCACTGGGCACACCTATTTGAGATCGAACTGGTTGGTCTGTAAGCCAGAGTAGTCATAGACTTAATCAGAGGCAGGGGCAGGGGCTCTCTAATATGTGGTTGCAGAAGCCAATCAAACTTCGAGTGAGGCCGCGAGGCTTTCATCTAGTCAGCGATGAAATACTCGAAGCTCTACCAGAGCTATCGACTATCAATGTTGGCTTGCTGCATCTGTTTCTGCAGCACACCTCTGCCTCGTTGAGTATCAATGAAAATGCCGATAGCTCGGTGCGGCGCGACATGGAAGCACATTTCAATCAACTTGCACCGGAAGATGCTCCTTACTTTGAGCACATCTATGAGGGTGCCGACGACATGCCCGCTCATATCAAGTCAGCTCTGCTCGGCTGTGAAATAAGTCTGCCAATTGCGCAGGGGCGTTTGCAGCTTGGACTCTGGCAGGGAATCTATCTGGGTGAGCATCGGAATAATGCGAGTGCGCGAACCCTAATCGCGACGCTTAACGGAGAATAGCTGGTGCAGAATATTCACAGACTTCTTAGATCGAATGGCGTGAAGGCAGTTCTCTTTGCACTGTTCTCGATCGTGCTTGTCTCCTGTGAGACTGTGGGCTATTACTCGCAGGCGGCGAGAGGTCAGCTAACAATCGTATTCGGGCGTGAAGATATTCAGCGGCTGATAGAGCGGCCAGGCTTGTCAGAAGAGTTGGCAGAAAAGTTTGCACGAGTYATGGAGATTCGCGAGTTTGCTGAAGTTGAGYTGGGCCTGCCGGTGGGTGAAAACTACTCCACSTATGTCGATATAGAGCGAGAGCACGTGGTCTGGAATGTATTTTCCGCASCKGARTTTTCCGTCGATCCAATGAATTGGTGCTATCCGATTGCGGGCTGCGTAGCTTATCGTGGCTACTTCTCAGAGCAGTCCGCCCTGAATTACGCCGCGAAATTAAAGGAAGATGGCTTCGATGTCTATACAGGTGGGGTCGACGCGTATTCGACGCTAGGCTGGTTCGAAGATTCCTTGCTCAGCACGGTTCTGAATCGAGCTGACTACCAGCTCGCTGGTTTGATATTTCATGAACTCGCTCACCAACTCGTTTATYTGCCTGRTGACACGACCTTTAACGARAGTTTCGCKACGGCGGTAGAAAGAGAGGGAGTCCGGCGCTGGCTTACTARGAGCAATGACGKATCCAACATTGATGCSGCCTTGCTGGACTATRGCCGGCAGCAGCAGTTTGTKGATTTGGTTATCGGCTATCGAGATCGCTTTGAAKCGCTTTATCAGCTAGAGATTATTGAGGCTTCGATGCGCAGYCAGAARCTKGAATTGCAACAGTCACTGCGCGAAGAATATGCGRCGCTGAAGCAACAGTGGCAAGGCTATGAGGGTTACGATGGTTGGTTCTCCAAATCACTAAACAATGCGCAACTTTCCACTGTCGCTTCYTACAACGATTTACTGCCATTTTTCGTGGCAGTGTTTGAGAATTCGAATCAGGATTTTTCTGCTTTCTATGCAGAAGTTAGTCGACTAGCGGATTTACCAGAGCAGGAGCGGCAAGCGCTAGTCGCGGCAATCGAATAAGGGGTTCTCTCGCTGCCGTAAACGCTATAAGCGGCTACGGGTCGATTCCACAAGCTGCGTATAAAAATCCGAATCAGGGTTTTTCGCGGCGGCAGATTCGTAGGCCCGAAGTGCATCCTCGATTCGATTCTCCTGTTCCAGTATTCGCCCAAGACTTCGATCGAAGAAGGCGTTGCCGGGCATTACTTCAACAGCCTTTTGATAGACAGCGATGGCCTTGTCCGCCTCACCTGCGTTGTTATAGGTGTTCGCCATAATATGTACTTGTGAATCGTTGTTGGAATTCAGTTCGATAGCGCGCAAGTCTAGGGAAATCGATGCGGCATAGTTGCCATCGCTGCGCTCAAGCTCGCCTAATGTCGTAACCGCGGCAATCAATGAGGCGGTAGTCGTTGTTTGCATCCGTATGAAGCGGGCAAGCAAGGGTTTTGCTTCATCAAAGCGCTCCAGGTAGTAGTAGGTGTTGGCCAAATTACGAATGGCTTCCGTAAGATTTGGGTCGGCGCTGATCGCTCTTCTGTATTCGTCGATTGCCTCTTCGAAGCGTTCTAGGTTGCTGTAAGTATTGCCGCGGCGAAGATATTTCTGTCCAAGTTCGGCATCTATCGTAGGGCCGATGCGTTCTATATCGAGATTCCCGTAACGCTGTAAGACCGATGCGGCCCCATCAGTCTGGGCAACACTGCTTGTGCTCAGGGCGAGGATGGCTAGCGATGCTAGCGTGGTGCTAGTGCGGCGGGCGGCGCGGAATAACTTCATAGGATCAACCTGCTAGGTGTTAAAATTCTGCGAGGACTATAACCCAGCTGATATTCATCTTCCAGCGAGTGCGGTGCCGCCTGTTATTTCAGGATCAAGGCGGGAAGCGCCGCACCGGTTTTCGAGACTCGACCGATGGCCTTAGCTTGTGTGTACCCAGAATCACGAAGCTGCTTGATGCAGTCTTCGGCCTGTTCTTCTGCCACGCTCGCTAACAAACCACCTGCGGTCTGCGGATCGAACAGTAGATCGAAGCGTGGACTATCGCGAAACGCTTCGCTATTGAATATGTCGCGACTGACGAGTGAATTGTCGGCGTGGAGTGAGCTTAGAATTCCTTGCTGGAGTGTCTCCAATGCGCCATTAAGTACAGGCAGGTCGGCTAGGCTTAGTTCTAACTCTACGTTGCTTGGGTTAAGCATCTCAAAGAGATGGCCGGCGAGTCCGAAGCCGGTTATATCGGTGCAGGCCGTAGCCTTGTATTGGATAAAACACTGCGCTGCGTTCCTGTTTGATATCAGCATCTGAGTTAGAGCTTCCTCCATCCAACGGTGCTTCGCCTTGAAGCGCATGTCAGCTGCTAACAGAGTGCCGGTCCCGAGAGGTTTGCAGAGAATGACGATGTCTCCTGTTTGCATGCCGTCTTTGCTAAGCAGTGCATCGCGTTCGGCGAAACCGTTTACACAGAGACCGAACTGCAGCTCTTTCGATTCGGCGGAATGACCGCCCACTAACGCGCAGTCATTTTCCTGAAGCGCCTCGCTGCAACCGCGCATGATCTCGCGAAGATTCCCCTTGCTAATCTTCTTGCTCGCAGCGGGCACACCTACAATAGCGAGAGCGGAATGAGGCATACATCCCATCGCATAGATGTCGCTCAGGCAATGATTGCTTGCGATCTTGGCGAACAACCAAGGATCATTTATGAAGGCGCTTAGTTGGTCTACGCTCTGCAGCAAGACGCGGCCATCATTCAATTGAATTAACGCCGCATCTTCGGTTGCGGATCCAGAGGAGAGAATGTCTGGATTCTCATGACGAGGCAATTCTTCTAACACTTCTTGTAGCACGTCGCCGGCAATCTTGGCGCCACAGCCGGCACAGCGCATCGCGTGTTTTCGAAGTTGCTGTTCTGTCTTTTCATCGACTAGGCCCTTGGCAATTTCGAAGTTGTCGGGCATCACTGGAAATTCGCTATATTTCCGAATGAAGCCAGTGTCGATAGAGTGTTTTAGTGACCAAACCGAGCGCCCCTGGAAAAACAGATTGTTGCGCGATGCGATGGCTCTTTTGTTGCCGAGATTGATTAGCGCCAAGGCATGTTTCTGTGGAGAATAGGGCTTTAAATTCTTAGCTGTGGCGAAGCGCTGCAGGTTTTCCGCCAGCGGCTTGCCCTGGCGTACTGCATACACACCTGATTTTGGTCTGGCTTGGCCTTTGATAGTTGCGGCATCGCCCGTAGCGAAGACGAATTCATGGCTGGTTGAT
>JAESUV010000260.1 GCA_016762975.1 Gammaproteobacteria bacterium
AAGCTGAACAACTTCTCTTTCAACAACTGCGTGACAAAGAGTTAAAAACGGCGCCGTTGTTCGAGGCTGGCGACTACACATCGGGGCTTACAGAACTTGCTCAACTAAAAAATACTGTCGATAGATTTTTTGATGAAGTACTCGTTATGTGCGACGACAAGCCTATACAAAATAATCGCCTTGCACTGTTACAGCGGCTACGCAATATTTTTCTTAAAGTAGCTGACATATCATTTTTGCACACCTCTTAGTTTTGTTTACCATAAGTGAGCGGCCATGAAGATTGTAGTGCTAGATCGAGATGGCGTTATCAATAGAGACTCGGACGACTATATAAAGTCAGCCGAAGAATTTATCCCAATTGACGGTAGCATTTCAGCTATAGCACGATTGAGCATGGCTGGTTACAAAGTGGTGATTGCAACTAACCAGTCGGGGCTTGCTCGTAAATATTTTAGTGAGGATCAATTATCTGATATTCATCATTTTCTCTGTTCATTAGTTGAAGGGGCGGGTGGAATAATCGAAGGCATCTTTTATTGCCCCCATCATCCCGATGATAATTGCTCATGCAGGAAACCGAAAACGGGCCTTCTGGAACAAATTGAGAACGAGTTTACTTGCGAGCTTCGAGGCTACTATTTCATAGGCGATAGCCTGAAAGATATCGAGGCTGCTCGAGCATTCGACTGTAAGCCCATTTTGGTTCGCACAGGTAAGGGCTTAATAACCGAGCAATACCTTTCTGAATCAAATGATGTATCTGTGCCTACTTACGACGATTTAGCGAAGGCTGTTTCGCACATCCTTGGATCACAGCTTAATGACTAGATTAGTCCTCATTGTACGGTCCTTTGTTTTTTATATTGGTTATTTTTCAGTTACCGTTTTTCTCTCCCTATTTTTCATTCTTCTGTTTCCAATCCTACCTCCTAAGGGACGGTATATTTTCGCCAGTACCTGGTGTGGTTTTGTTTTAAGATGGTTACAACTCTGCTGCGGTGTTAGGTATGTAATTCATGGTCTTGAAAACATACCAAAAACACCGGTTGTTATCTTAGCCAATCATCAAAGCACTTGGGAGACGATCCTAATTTATAAACTCGTTTTTCCTGTTTCACCGATATTGAAAAAAGAACTAACTCAAATTCCTTTTTGGGGGTGGTCATTACGCCTTCTAAAACCCATAGCAATTGATAGAAGCAAACCTCGAGAAGCTGGTCGCTCATTATTAGTGCAAGGTGTTGATCGGATTCGCAGTGGTAACTCGATTATCGTTTTCCCCGAAGGCAGCCGTTCGAAGTCCGGCACCGTCAAACGTTTCTCTCGTGGCGGCGCGAAGCTCGCCATTGCTGCAAATGCGGATATCATTCCCATAGCTCACAACGCTGGATATTGTTGGCCAGCTCATGAATTTATTAAACGGCCTGGGATAATTACTGTAGTAATTGGGGAGAAAATGGAACCGAGTACACGTGACGCTACCGAACTTACCGCTAGTGTCGAGAGTTGGATTCGTAAAAAGGTAGATGAACTTAGCTAGCACTCATTACAAAGTACTAGCTAAGCTCGATTTGCGTTTTGTGTTGGTTAGCGCTAGATATCCAAATTTTCTGCGGCTAGCGCATTCTCTTCGATAAATTCGCGTCTTGGCTCTACTTGGTCACCCATCAAAGTATTGAAAAGCTGATCGGCTCCAATTGCGTCTTCGATCGTTACCTGTAGCATCCTTCTTGTCTCTGGGTTCATCGTAGTATCCCAAAGTTGATCTGGATTCATTTCTCCGAGACCCTTATAGCGCTGTAAATAGTGCCCTTTCATGGCGTCATTAGTAAGCCATTCTATGGCTTCGGCGAAAGAGGATACCTCTGCTGTTTTCTCCCCACGCTTAACGAAAGCGCCGGTTTCGATAAGACCATCCAAGGTGTTTCCAAGATCAATAAGCGCACGGTATTCACCAGAATGAAAAAAGTCGCGGCTAAAGCCATAGGACTTTTCTAAACCATGACGGTTTAGTACTGCTTCAGGTAGAAACAATTGTCTTTCCTCGTCTTTTCTGGCGCTAAACGTATAGTGAGTACTCACATTAGGATGCATTTCGGCGAATTTTGCGCACAATCCCTCAATCCATGCCGTTACTTTTTCTTCAGACTTCAGATCATCTTCGATTAAAATTTCCGTAAATATCATCGCCTCCAGAATCTCAGTAGGATAGAGCCTCGCTAGACGACTAATAATTGCATAGCAGTTATTGTATTTCTTCACCAATGATTCAAGTGCGTCGCCCGCAATTCCCGGTGCATTCGGGTTCACATGCAAACTTGCTCCATCGAGAGCAATTTGAGTTTGATAATCAGCCAATTCACCATCATCTTTTAAATATTGTTCCTGTTTACCCTTTCGAATCTTATAAAGCGGTGGTTGTGCAATAAAAATATGGCCACGCTCAATCAACTCACGCATCTGCCGGAAAAAGAACGTTAGCAGTAGAGTTCGGATGTGTGAACCATCAACGTCAGCATCCGTCATAATAATGATGCTGTGATAGCGCAGATTTTCAGGCGCAAACTCTTCAGTGCCTATCCCACAACCTAGCGCCTTGATCAAGGTTCCAATTTCTACAGAGCTCAGCATCTTATCGAAGCGTGCCTTCTCTACGTTTAGAATCTTTCCCTTTAATGGCAAGATAGCCTGGTTTTTCCGGTTTCTTCCTTGTTTGGCAGAGCCACCCGCTGAATCACCCTCTACTATATAGATCTCAGAAAGTGCGGGATCTTTTTCTTGGCAGTCGGCAAGCTTTCCCGGTAAACCGGCGATATCCAATGCGCCTTTTCGTCGCGTCATTTCTCTAGCCTTACGCGCCGCTTCCCGCGCACGCGCCGCATCTAGCATCTTACCAACAATAAGCTTAGCGTCTTGGGGGTTCTCTAAGAGATAATCACTAAAGTGTGATGCCATTTCTTGTTCAACGACGGTTTTAACTTCTGAGGACACCAACTTATCCTTCGTTTGCGAAGAAAACTTTGGATCAGGCACTTTCACCGAAACAACCGCTGTTAACCCTTCTCGAGCATCATCCCCAGATGTGACAATCTCTTTTCCTTTCCTGCCTGCCAACTCCTTGTCAATATAGCTTTTCAATACACGAGTCAACGCTCCCCTAAAACCAGCGAGATGAGTTCCTCCATCTCTTTGGGGAATATTGTTTGTATAAGGAAATATATTCTCCTGGTAAGAATCGTTCCACTGCAGCGCAACTTCAACTGTAATACCGTCTTCCTCTCGCTCAGCACGGAAGTAAAACGGCTTGTTTACAGCAACTTTATTCTTGTTCAGATAATCAATAAAGGCCCTTAGCCCGCCTTCGTATTTGTACAAATCTTCTTTGCCTGAACGCTCGTCAGTCAATCGAATGGCTACACCGGCGTTAAGAAACGCTAACTCACGTAGYTTCTTCGCYAARATGTCGTAGTGAAACTCAACATTTGWAAATGTTTCAGTGGARGGCTTAAAGTGGCATTCTGTACCMGTAGTRCTGGTTTCACCGACTACAGCCAGTGGAGCAACAGGAACGCCATGCACATARTCTTGTTCATGGACCTTACCCTCGCGCCGAATRGTTARTTTYAATTCTTCAGAYAAMGCATTTACTACCGAGACACCCACRCCGTGGAGCCCGCCGGAYACCTTGTAACTACTGTCGTCGAAYTTTCCGCCTGCGTGTAGAACCGTCATGATCACTTCCGCWGCAGAGACTCCCTCTTCATGCATTTCTGTCGGKATACCACGGCCATTGTCAGATACAGTRACCGTCTCGCCGATGTGAATGGTCACTTTCACTTCATCACAGTGRCCTGCCAACGCCTCGTCRACAGARTTATCAACTAATTCGAATACCATATGATGTAGRCCGGTTCCATCATCGGTATCTCCTATATACATTCCAGGTCTTTTCCGAACTGCATCTAGGCCTTTTAAGACCTTGATACTGTCGGAATTGTATTCGCTGCTGGGCTCTTCGCTCATACTTCTACTCCAGGGCTTTGTTAGCAGACACTATCGGCTGCCTCCCTCTTAATATCGGATAATTTAGCTAAAAATCAAGCTGTTATTGTACCACGTTCCACGTGGAACGTGGCCAGTTTGGGCTGACCTGAAAGGCTATCCAGGATTCCATTAAGCTCCACACAGGTGACAAAAATCTGCCCACCCATTTCTACTAGTTGCGAGAGAATCGCTATTCTATTGTCGCGATCGAGTTCAGACGGTAAATCATCAACTAGGAAAATACATTTCCTATCAAGCGCCCGGCTAAGCAATAAGCCTTGCGCAATCTTCATGGCGCTTACCAGGATCTTCTGTTGGCCTCTGGACAATATATCCACAGCTCTATTTCGCCCAATCCTAAAAGCGAGATCAGCCCGATGGGGTCCACTCTGAGTCGCTCCATATCGGATATCAATACTGCGATTTTCTATCAACACGTCACTGAGTTGACGACTGGCGTCCCATCCAGGCTCATAGTCAATTCCGAGAGAATCAACATCAGCGCCATTCATTTTYCTATAGAGRTCCAGAAACAAAGGGAGAAARAYATCAAARTATGCTTYTCTGGCTCGRTGTACCTCASWAGCYGCYAARCWAAGYTCCGAATCCCAGGCWTCAATTTGACYAAAATCTGGAGAGCGYTGYTTCAATAARAGRTTTCTGTTTGCTATGGATTTYYTRGTMCGYCTCCAATTCTCTACAAAGCCRTGTTCCACGTGAAACACACCCCAATCRAGAAAYTGCCTYCTTGATCTAGGRCCGCCTTCCAACAAAAGAAAAGAATTTGAATCGAGTATYTGGCAAGGTAATTCCCTGGCCACGTTATCCCARTTACCTTGYTTCTCAGACCGGAACTTTAAACGGTGCTTTTGCCTTCGGGACTTACTAAGGCCTATCTCCTTCCCATCACTAAGTCTCGCAAACACCACTGCCTCGTCTTCATCAGTACTAATCAGCGGATCCAATTTAGCAGTACGAAAGGACCTCCCACTAGCTAGCAAGTGGATAGACTCTAGGATGCTTGTTTTCCCCGAGCCGTTTTGACCGTGAAAAATATTTACAGTAGCTATGGGCTCGATATCAAGGCCCTGGATATTGCGAACAGCAGTAACGGAGAGTCTCTCAATAATACTCATAAATACGTAAACCGATAGGTTGCCTGCAACGCGCAATAAAAGTCTATAAGCGCATCGGCATTACAACATACAAAGCATCACTGCCTTCTTCCGCTTCAAGCAATGCACTACTATTAGGATCTGAAAGCGTGATACGCGCCCGCTTACTATTCAGTGTAGAGAGAACATCAATAAGATAACTAACGTTGAATCCGATCTCCAGGGAGTCACCTTCGTACTCGACAGAAACAATTTCCTCCGCTTCCTCCTGCTCTGGGTTGTTGGCTAGTATCTTCAATTCACCAGTAGAYAATAATAGGCGAACGCCGCGATACTTCTCATTAGACAATATCGATGCCCGMGAAAATGCYTGYCGCAACTCTTGGCAGTYCCCAAGAACAACCTTATTCCCACCCTTCGGYAGCACACGATTGTAGTCGGGGAATTTGCCATCCACYAATTTRGATGTGAAGGTGAAGGCTGGCACAGTGGCACGRATATGGTTCTGRCCAAAAGTTAGAGAAATTTCTCCAGACTCATCCGTCAACAAACGGGCCATTTCCATAATACCCTTACGGGGCAATATGAGCTGCTGCGGCTCAGATATCGGATTATTCATGCTCAATGTTTCCATTGCCAACCGATGGCCATCAGTAGCAACAACTCGCAAATAATCACTCGCTACTTCAAATAACATTCCATTAAGGTAATAACGCACGTCTTGCTGGGCCATCGCAAAGCTTGTGCTGTCTAGCAATTCCCGCAATTTGCTTTGGGCCATAGTAATAGAAAACGTATCTGGCTCTTCATCTACTCCAGGAAATTCAGAGGCCGGAAGAGTAGTGAGTGTAAAACGACTACGTCCGGACTTCAGAGTCACCTTATGCTCAGCTAACGATAGCTCGATAACCGCGTCGTCAGAAAGGGATTTACAAATATCCAAAAGTTTACGTGCCGGAACGGTAACGGCGCCGGATGTATGCGCCTGATCTACAGACACTCTACCAACCAGTTCAACTTCAAGGTCAGTACCTGTGAGTGATAGCTCACTGTCTGTTAATTCTAGAAGAACATTGGAGAGAACTGGTAGTGTTTGTCGTCTCTCCACAACACCACTAACTAATTGCAGCGGCTTC
>JAESUV010000186.1 GCA_016762975.1 Gammaproteobacteria bacterium
GGCTTTTAATTTCGAAGACGCCTACATCTATGACCCGCTCATCGCCAAGGAACGCACCATCATTCCCTTCGACCGAGGCGGCTTTCGCCTAGGTTATCGACAAGACATTCCCTCACAAAATCTAAGTTTCGGCATCAACTATCAGAATGCCTTCGGCGATGTCGGCGGAACCGGCGGCAACCGTGTGCGCTACGATATTGATAACGTCGTCTTCTTCGGCGCCGGAAAGCTTCGTCCGGAACTCAAGCTATTCGTCGAAAAACTCGGCTACCGTAACTTCACCTATCGCGCGGAAATCAACAACGCCGAAAACGAAATAAGATGCCTAGAACGGAAACGCTACAACGGCTATCTTCGTGACGGCAACTTAAGCGAGACGGAGAAACCCTGCTCGAATACTGGCGCTCAGTTTGTCTTCAAAGTTCGCGCGAATTTTTGATCGTGGATTTTATACTCATTTTAGTAGAAAAACTTAATCTGCAATCCCTAGCAGGCAATAACCCCCGGGCGCATTGTTGTCCTGGATCAGTTAATCCGGCAATCTCAGTGGGACAGCCTCCCCCGAAATGATAGACTAGCGCAATCAGCTAAGGACAACTTGGCAAGCAATTTAACGACAAGTTATTAACACTTTTTTATAAAGGAAAAAACTATGTATAAGACCATTCTTTGTGCAATAGAAGCTTCGTTGGAAGGAAAGAAGGTATTAGCTAAAGCTTCCCAGCTAGCCGAGTATTTTGGCAGCAAACTTATAGTGATCAACGTGCTCCCCTATACACTGCTCCCGAAAGACTACCAAAAGGCCATGCAGGATGACATCTCTCCTAAGATTAAGAAAATCGCAGCTCCTTTTGGCATTTCGGAAAAAAACTGCCTTATCAAGGTCGGCAAACCCTACGACGTTATCTGTAAAGTAGCTAACAGAAAGAAAGTTGATTTGATTGTTATCGGCACCCATTCGAAGAAGGGACTGCACGCGGCAATAGGTTCTACTGCAACAGGCGTATCTAACAATGCCAAATGCGATGTAACGTTATTTAGGATATAGCCTTTTCAAAAGAAATTGAGCTTATTCACCTAGAAATCGCTTCAATTGTCGCTCTTAGCATGTTCTATACGGCCTCAAACCATCAAGAAAGTGTGGCGAAAATGCCAAGGCCCAGCTACCGCTGGGCCTTGGATTATACTCTTTCCCCCTTCGCCTAACTTAGCTAAATCTCAAACACACAATCGAAATGAGTGATGGCACTCGTTCAAGCCAGTAATACAATTGTGAAAAAGGAACGGCCCGGCCGTGAATCATAGCGCCGCTATTCAATTCGCACCACGACCAATACTTTGAAGAACCTGCTGAGACTCTGTTGCTATTCTGTCTTGCTGGTTTAAGGTCATACAATTGAACTCGGGAATATTACTCCCCAGTGGCTTCTCTTTCGTACAGACCAACTTCTCGCCTTCTGAACTCACGGTTGCATTGTAAGCATCGACCTGTCTCTGTGACCTGATTCTTTGAATGCCGTCATTTTCATACAGGCTTTCGCAGCCAGTAAGTGCCGCGACCAAGATTAAAGCTACCAGAATATTGTACATCTTCATTCCTTTTTTAGGTAATTCGGCTATGCCACTGTCAGGGCTTGTTCGATATCAGCGATGATATCATCGATGTGCTCGATACCAACACAGATCCGCATAGTCTCCGGCGTTACACCCGCCGCCAACTGTTCTGACTCACTCATCTGCCTGTGGGTTGTCGAGGCTGGGTGGCAGGCTAGAGTCTTAGTATCGCCAATATTCACCAGACGCTTGATCATAGCCAGCGCATCGTAGAAGCGCACGCCCGCATCGAAACCACCATTGATGCCGAAAGTCAGTAGAGACGCTGGAGTTCCGCCACAATATTTTTGCGACAATGCGTAGTTAGGATCGTTCTTTAAGCCCGCATAGCTGACCCATTCAATCTTATCGTGACCCTGTAGGTATTCAGCAACGACCATCGCGTTAGCACAATGCCGTTCCATCCGCAGACTCAGCGTTTCCAACCCTTGCAGTAAAAAGAAAGCATTCATCGGCGACAGAGCCGAGCCGGTATTACGCAGAGGAACAGTTCTTGCTCGCCCTATATAGGCAGCCTCCCCTAACGCCTCGGTGTAAACAACACCGTGATAGGAAGGTTCTGGCTCATTCAATTCTGGGTACCGTTCCTTATGCTCGGCCCAAGGAAATTTACCCGAGTCCACGATCATGCCACCTATAGAGGTGCCGTGCCCGCCGATGTATTTAGTCAGAGAATGCACCACGATATCGGCGCCGAATTCGATAGGATTGCAGACCACAGGTGAGGCTACAGTGTTATCTACGATCACGGCAACACCGTGTTTGTGGGCAGCGGCGCAGACTGCCTCTAGGTCGATGATATTGCCTGCGGGATTGCCGATAGTTTCGCAATAAACTGCCTTGGTCTTGTCGTCAATTAACTTCTCAATCGCCTCGGCAGAATCGTCCTCAGCGAAGCGCACCTCGATGCCCTGGCTCGGCAGCATATGAGCAAACAATGTGTAGGTGCCACCGTACAGCTGCGGTGTCGAAATAATATTGTCACCCGCTTTGGCGATTGTCAGAATCGAGTAGTTGATAGCCGCCATGCCGGAGGCCACAGCCAATCCCGCAATACCGCCTTCCATCGCCGCAACACGTTGCTCCAGCACATCGTTTGTAGGGTTCATGATGCGGCTGTAGATATTTCCAGGCACCGCAAGGTCGAATAAATCGGCACCGTGCTGGGCGTTATCAAACTCGTAAGCGACTGTCTGAAAAATCGGTACAGCCACGGACTTGGTAGTAGGGTCAGACTCGTAGCCGGCGTGTATGGCTAGGGTTTCTTTTTTCATTATTGCGTACTCCTTAAATTCTGATGGAATGTTTATACACGAGGCACTCTCGGTCTGCAATTAAGAGAAGCTCGATGGTATTGTTGGCTAGTCGGGTGGTTTAACGGTGCTGCTTAGGGAAAAATTGATTGATGTTTTGGGGGGAACCAAAACCATCTAGTTCGCTGAAGGATTTAGATAACTGATTAGGACCTGCAATCTGCATAAAACGAATTCCTCCTGAGACAGCCTGTGAGCGGGCTAGGCTCAGAGCCTGTATAACTTCTGGGTAGAAGCCCTGCTGATTCGGTGAGATACTAACTTTACTTAACTTAACGAGAAAGCCGCGAACAGCCTATTCTGAGGCGAAATCGGCTGATTTTGCACACACATGTCGTAATTCTGACGTAGAGGAAAACTAAGTCTTCACCGACAATGAGGCTCTCTTTCATTGCATAAGGTGGTACTTACTAATGGATATGAACATCAACACTGGCGTACTTAAGCAATTGCGTATAAGTAAGTCCTGGTCACAGGAACAGCTCGCGGAAGAAGCAGGTTTAAGCCTACGTACTGTTCAGCGAATAGAATCTGAAGGTGTTGCTTCGCTTCAATCCCGCAAGGCTATAGCAGAGGCTCTTGAGGTTGCCCCCTCGAGGCTCGATACCGAAGCAGATACCGTAATTAACCAGAACACAGAGTCCCGGCCAAAGCTTGAGCAGCGCCATACCTTCAATCCGGCTTCACTGTCTGGATACTATTTGCTAACTACGTTCCGGTTGTTCTCAATAGGATTTTTGTGGATGATCCTGGCTTCATACATTGTCGGAGGAGTTACTTTCGTTCTAGGCAGCATATTCTTCTGGGAACTAACTCCATTCACAGCGTTGCAAAGCACAGGCATCGGCATCATTTCGGCTTTGATGATAGTACCTATATATCTTATGTTCCTTTGGCCATATAAACATGCAATGAGAATGGAGATAGCTAGACCACTCACAAAGGAATCAGCAAACTTTTCTAACACCTAATTGATTAACCGCAATCCGTTGGCGGAACAAGGCGGGGTGAATAATCGGTGGGGCTAAATCAAAGCGGTCAGAAACTTTTTCTTCCCATGTTTATCTACTGCTCTTGCTGCACAAGCCAGTTGTTAAACCTTTCAACCATGCAGTCGGCTATTCTAACGATGTCTCCTTGCGCTAGCACCGTACATTCATCAAAGTGCTGGGCGGATATGGCAACGCTGAAACGGTTCGCCAACTGGTAATTACATGCGTGAATGCTTATGTATTCCCCGCCCTGCCATACCCTTGTACAGTGATCATTAATCAGCGCGCCCGCCATAGATAGAGCATAATCTTCGCCCTGCCATTCCTGCGCTTTACTGACGTTAACCGTAGTAGCAATTAGGCCAAAAGCCAAACACGCAAATATTTCTCTCATGGATCTCTCCAAATCTCTAGGGGTGGTACTCAATGACTCGAGGCCAGAGTGACAGAGCACGCTGGTGTGAATAAGCCCGGGTATTTAAGCAAAAACTTGGATTAATGGGGAATAAATCGACTATCAGCGACCAACAATATCCAGAAAGGCAAACACCTCTTCATACCTGCGGCTTCTGGCAAAATCTCTCGCCGCCATCCCTGCCGCATCTTGAATATTGGAATCTACTCCAGCTGCAACCGCTATTTCAGCGGCTTCAAGTATTCGTGCCTCGCGATCATTGCCCTCTATTCCAGCACGTCGCTCTGCGCTTCCCCAGCTCATTCTAAGCCGCCTGTATCCCATGCCAACTGCCGCCATGAGAACAGAAACATCTCCCTCTCGCGCAATCACAGGCTCCATACCTCTGAGCGTTGGATAGGTCACCTCTTTTACGAACAGTGGGTCCGCCCCACGTTCCAGCAGCAGCGTCATTATTTTGGGTTCAGTAAACCGAGCTGCCAGCCACAGCGGCGTCGCACCGATCAGGGAGTCATGAAAACTGTAATCTGTTGACTGTCGCCTTGCAGGCGTTGGCTTTTCCAAGATCGCTTCAATGTCTGCACCGTGATCAAGCAATAACTCGATAGCACCAAGGCTGCCTCGCAAGACTGCCGCGTGCAAGGCGGTATGCCCGCTTGCCGAAGACTCAATATCGGCCCCGCTCCTTATCAGAAAGTCTAGCAACTCATTGTTGCCACCGTGCACAGCCATGATTACTGGGCTAGTACCAAATGCCGAGAGACCGTTTACATCAGTACCCGCTGCCACCAGTAAACGAGCAGATTCCAGGCTTCCAGCTCTCGCTGCAAACAGCAGTGCCGTGTTGCCACCCTGCTCAACCCACACCTTATTGAGGGGGTGACTGTCCTGCTCCTTCTCACTTTTTACATACTGGCTGCGAACTAAAGTGCGCGCATCCACCTCGGCACCGTAGTCRAGAAGMGCCTCAACCACGYCAGCATGSCCCTGYCCCGCCGCCCACATCAGCGCRGTCTGATCTCGCGTTACCGCRCCCTGAGGACTTGCCCCAGCTGCCARTAAAGAYCGTAYCAGCGCGGCATTGCCAGARTGCGCCGCCGTCATAACAAGRGTTTCYCCRGAAAGAAGCTTCGAATTTGGATTTGCTCCATGCKCCAAAAGRGCATCCGCCATTGCCGAACTGCCRTTRTCTGCAGCCAGCCACAGCGGCGTAACACCTAAGTCGGTAGCAGARTTAACATCGCCCCCCTGCTCGATTAATTCCACAGCTGCTTGCACRTTATCGTGATAGCTCGCCCAGTGCAGMGCAGAAGTACCATCRCCATAGACATCTTGCACGCTGCTTTGAGCCAARAGCAGAGACGAGAGTCTGYCCCAGTCAGCGTCCTTGGCAGCCTGCACAACTGGCGGCATACCCTGCCCAAAAGCAGGCAGTGCGAAGAGCAAAACTACTAGAGCCAATGACTTATGACAGATTCTCATTGTGTGGTTCATAATTTAAAGGGCAGCCACTTAAGAGGTAAGTGGCAGGGAACCGGTACTGCCTCCAATTTGATCAATAGGCAGATTAAACTTGTCCATAATGGAAACCAATAGATTCGCCATGGTAGGTTCATCTTGATAACTACGGTGCTGCCCGCCTTGCATCCAACCGGCACCACCACCCACCAGCATCAAAGGCAGGTTAATGCCCGAGTGAATTGTGCTATTCGAAAGACCCGCACCATACAGAATGGTCATATTGTCTAAGAGATTTCCTTCCCCATCGGGGACCGCTGCTAGCTTCTGCAGGTAATTCGAAAAGAGCTGCGTGTGATAGGTATTAATCTGCGACATCTTCTCTACCAACTGTGCATTGTTGTTGTGATGCGAAAGCGGGTGATGAGCATCAGGAACGCC
>JAESUV010000114.1 GCA_016762975.1 Gammaproteobacteria bacterium
GTACAACGGCTAGATGGCAACCAACTGACGGATTTTGCGCGGCAATTTAAATAGAAGAGGTATGCCTTGAATAGAATTGTGTATGTGAACGGCGAGTACGCTCCGGAAGAGACGGCGAAAATTTCGATTTTCGATCGTGGGTTTATCTTCGGTGATGGCGTGTATGAAGTAGTCCCGGTTGTTGCTGGAAAATTGGTTGATCGCGACTATTTTCTAGAACGCCTCGATAGATCTCTATCGGCGCTAAGCATTACCTGGCCTTGTTCACAGCGAGAGTATCTCGACATCATGCAGGAGCTCATCTCTCGCAACAATTTGAAGGAAGGCTTTGTCTACTCGCAGGTCACAAGAGGTATCGCCGACAGAGACTTCGCCTTTCCAGTCGATACTGCCCCATCTCTAGTCGCTTTCACGGGTGAGATGAATTTGTTAAACAATCCCCTCGCAGAAACTGGCATTGCTGTTACTACCAGCGAAGATATCCGCTGGAAAAGGCGCGACATAAAAACCATAAATCTGCTTGCCCAGTGTCTCGCGAAACAAGATGCTCATAACAAGGGGGCGTACGAAGGATGGATGGTGGAAGACGGCTTCGTCACCGAAGGCGTGACTTCAAGCGCCTACATCATCGTCGAGAAGAAGATCATTACGCGCCCACTTTCAAACTTGATTCTCCCTGGCATACGCCGTCGCACGCTGATCGAAATTGCTGAGCGAGAAGGAATAGAGCTAGAGCAGCGACTGTTTACGATCGAGGAAGCATTAGAGGCCGATGAAGCCTTCATCAGTAGCGCAACAACCATCGCCTTAGCAGTTGTAAGTATCGACGGAGAAAAAATAGCAGACGGTAAGCCGGGAGAAATTACCGGAAAACTTAGAAAATTATATATAGAGAGATTGTTAGAAGAAGCGAAAAACGCCGAATAATTATTTTAATCTACATATGATCAAACCCGCTCGCTGTCGAAGCTAATTACTTCGCTGATAGTTTTGGCCTCAACCAATAACATCAGTAGTCGATCCACGCCCATGGCAACACCCGAGCAACTTGGCATACCGCTTTCTAGAGCGGCGATTAGCCGCTCGTCTACATCGTGTGTCTGCAATCCTTTTCCCTTTCTTGCGGCATTGTCAGCCTCGAACCGTGCGCGCTGTTCAGCGGCATCACTAAGTTCAAAATACCCGTTCGCCAGCTCCATTCCTTGGCCAAACAATTCAAAGCGTTTCGCAACGACTACACCTTTCGCGTCGGTCGCCAGGGTAGCTAGCGCAGCCTGCTCTGATGGATAGTCATAAATAATACAAAAGGGTGGAAGCTTAGGCTCAATACTATTGCTCAGCAATAGCTGCAGATAGTCGGTCTTGCTTAGGTCGCTGCCATGTAAATCGATTTCAGTGCTTGCCAGTTGCTGCAATTCTTCTCGCGTGATTTCGTGTGGGTCTATTTGCAAATGCTGCTGAAATACCTCTCGATAACTGAAGCGAGGGATTGGTCCGCAGTCGAGCACCTCCTGCACTAGATGTTCCAACTCCGTCATTAATTGATCTAGAGAATAGGACAGTCTATACCACTCGAGTAGAGTAAATTCGATGTTGTGTCTTGCGCTTTTCTCTTCTTGCCTGAAAGCTTTAGCAATCTGATAGATAGAGCCGCTGCCGCTAGCCAACAGTCGTTTCATAAAATATTCTGGTGAGGTTTGCAGAAAATTCTGACGACTTGAATTGCCATCTACCACTTCGGCAGAAATGGATTCTATATAGACATCTGGCACTGTTGAGCTAGCTAGTAATGGCGTCTCTACCTCGAGAACATCGCGCTCAGAAAAGAAGCGCCGGATTTTGGCGAGCACCTGCGCACGCTGCTGCAAATTTTGTAAGGAAGCACTTGGAAGCCAATCAACCATGAATTCATCCCTTCAAAATCTACAGAATTCTTAGCCGGGATAAGAAGTAGAAATTCTATTTGGTAACGCGATTTTGGTATTCGGAATTTCGCGTATCGACYCGAAGCACGTCGCCAATATTGACGAATAAGGGCACCTTCACWACAGCACCCGAACTTAGGGTCGCCGGCTTRGTACCACCCTGCGCCGTATCACCCTTCAAACCRGGGTCGGTGTCAGTCACTTCAAGTTCAACAAARTTTGGTGCAGTAACCGAGATRGGKGCRTCRTTCCACAAGACCATAGTGTACTTATCCTGCTCCTTCAGCCAGATTTTGGCATCAGCGATGGCATTGACGTCAGCAGCAACCTGCTCGAAGCTGTCATCAGTCTTCATGAAATGCCAAAACTCTCCATCCTCGTACAGATACTCCATTTCCAATTCCATGACATCAGCCACCTCAATTGACTCACCGGACTTGTAGGTGCGCTCCCAGACTCTGCCATTGACCAAATTACGCAGCTTCACGCGATCAAATGCTTGGCCCTTGCCGGGTTTGACCTTTTCAACTTCAATCATCGAGCAGGGTTCGGAGTCGATAATGACCTTAAGCCCTGATTTAAATTCGCTGGTGGAGTAAGTCGCCATTATTTCCTCTTAACGCTATTTGTGTACAAGCCCGTTATTTCGATTCACGCTGATGATCTCAGCCACGAATAACTATGTATCGAAGGCTGCAGCCCTATGTTGCTATGATGTGGCAACGGATATTAGCAATTGCCTTTATAAAATCAAACACTGTTTTGGGTCACGAGATGACAAACCACGTTGTATCACTTATTCGATCAGATCGCGCTGCAACATGGCAGGAGATTCTATCCGATCTGATAACAGATCCGCAGGAATTATTGCGCATATTAGAACTTAATCCAGACACTAACCCCTACAGCTTGGAGGCCCTCGATAAATTTCCCTTGAAGGCGCCTAGACCCTTCGTGGAGCGAATCGAGAAGAGCAACTGGCATGACCCGCTGCTCAGACAGATCTGGCCATCAGTATTCGAGGAGACCCAAACTGAGGGCTTTGTTGCAGACCCTCTTAACGAGGACGCATTCAATCCGCTGCCTGGGCTTCTACACAAGTACCAAGGCCGAGTGCTGCTAACTGCCGCGCCACATTGCGCAATCCATTGCCGTTACTGTTTCCGGCGCCATTTCGATTACCAAGCCAACTCCCCTAGTCGGGCACAATGGGAGGAGGCATTCGCCTATATAGCAGCTGACAGCAGCATCGAGGAGGTCATCCTTAGCGGCGGAGACCCACTGGCGATCTCTGACCGGCAATTTAACTGGCTGCTCCAGCAATTGGCGAGCATTAAACAACTGACCACTGTGAGGATTCATACTCGGTTGCCTATCGTTATCCCACAGCGAATAACCCCCGAACTAGTAAGTTGCCTAAAGGAGAGCCGGCTACGGCTCGTCATGGTTGTGCACTGCAACCATTCGCAGGAGCTAGACCGCGCAGTAACTCGTGGTTTTAGAGAATTAAGCGACGTTGGCGTCACAATGCTTAACCAAGCAGTCATTTTAAAGGATGTTAATGACAACGCCGACGCTTTGATCGATCTGAACAAGGCGCTTTTTCAGCACAACGTACTACCCTATTACTTACACATGCCCGACCAGGTTGCCGGTACCGAGCACTTCTACGTGACCGACCAACACGCCACGGAGTTGATTAAAACCCTGCACGCCTCATTGCCGGGGTATTTGGTTCCACGACTCGTGAGAGAGAACCCGGGAGAGCCAGGCAAAACCAGAATAGCTTAAGGGCATCGCCAGAGATGGAAAGTCAGCACTTACTAGAACCTCAGCCGCTTTCGCCGAACTCTCTCGGCAATCCGTCACTATCCCGAAATACTTGCAGTCCTAGCTCTCAGCAAGACAAACACCTGCTCGAGATCGACAAAAAAGAGACCTTTGAGAAAGATGCTCTGACGGGCCTGCATGGTCAAAGATATCTCTGCCATATGATCGACGCGTGCCTGAAGCAGAGCCGCAAACGCAATCTCACGGCAACACTCGCCTTACTGCAACTCGAAAATTTCTATGAGATTCGCAGCTGGGTTGGCTTATCCGAGGCAGACCTGCTGTTGACCGATATCGCACAGCTGTTAAAGACTACRCTACCCAAACRCGTCCTRCTTTGTCGCTGCCACAACTTCGAGTTTGCAGTGCTTCTAATWGCCGATTGCAGCGTCAAYGCACGGCTGATAACRGACAAACTCAAACAAGCTTTGCTCARTGCRGTTTCGCCCTCACTGCCACGGCAGCTCGARCTCAARTGCGGMGTTGGCTTGGCCAARCTCGAAACMAATATACCGTCYTGGCCTGTTGTTTTCGCCAGAGCTCGACACAACCTAAGCCTCGCTCACYACCACAGGGAACTGCCTGCACATCTAGTCTCGATCAGCCCRGACATCGCTCTCAARCAATTGCATGCTGCCCTGAARTGCACCGAGCTCAAACTTGAATTTCAAGCATTGGTTGGGCTCGCCCCARGCCCGCTGCAGCACTAYGAGGTRCGCTGTTCACTCGCACAGCACGAGCAGAGCCTACCAACRCTATTRCTATTCGAGACGGCMGCAAGAAATGCACTWGGCGAACTTCTCGATCGACGCATAATCGAACAAATCATGAGGCGACTTTCGGCGGACACGGYCCCSAACCGGCGCCTCYTGGTAAACCTGAGCCACAACTCACTCGTTAGCRTCCCGTTTCTGCGCTGGCTGGAAGAAARYCTGASTGAAAGAAGARYAYTCGCTTCGCAGCTCATCTTTCAGATCAGCGAGACCGAYGCRCTTATCGCTCAGCATCACCTGATTACCTTCTGTGAGGTCATTGAAAAATTGGGCTGCAAACTCTCTCTATCAAATTTTGGTTGCACGCCGAAGCCGCTRCGCTACCTATCYCTCGTGCCTGCAAGCTTCGTAAAATTGGACACTAGCCTCTTAAGAAAGCTCGATGTAAATCAAGCCAACTTGGAATTCTTGAGCTCTCTAATAGAAGAACTGCATAAACGAAAAATAAGCGTAATCGCCCCGATGCTAGAGAAACTCCCTATTCTGCCACTACTGTGGAAGGCCAATGTCGATTTCATGCAGGGGAATTGTCTGCACCCACCATCACCCACTATGAACTTTGAATTTATCGAGACGCGGACAGTTTATTTGGGTGTCGCTAAGTAAGCCTCATCGAACAATTTGATTGGGGATGCAAGCCGGTACTGCTATTCTTAAGGCTCAAAGTTGTCAAGAGTCACCAACAGAGTGGTCGCGTTGCAAGAAGATCTTCCCCAGAATAATTCGTCCGCCGAAACAACCCCGGCATCCACGAAAAAGAATACCCAAATTTCTCGAAAATTTGCCACTGCGGTTTGCCTGCTATTAGTGCTTGCGATGTGCGTATTTTGGTTGATCAGCAATTACAATACACAGAATATCTTACGTCAGCAGGCTGACAATCTCGGCAATGTACTCGCGCAGCAAACCGCCACACAGCTCACCGAACTGGTGCTGGCAAATGACATGATCAGTATGAATGTCATACTCGGCAACCTCGCTAGAAACTCATCTATAGGTGAAATAGCAGTGGTCAACATCGATAACGAGATCATTGCCGCCGCTAGAAGTGAACTAGAAACCCCCGCAACAATCATTCCCCTGCCTATACAGCTCAATAAGGTTCAAGCAGACTATATAGCACCAATAAATGTAGCCGGCTCAACAGCAGGTTATGTGCGCCTTAGCCTCGACTTGAGCTATATCGAAACTGGACTCGTAAATAATTTTCTATTCATTCTAGCTGCAACAGTTTTGCTTCTTATTATCGCTGCCATACTTACCACAACGTATTTTCAATACCTAATTAGCTTTCCTGCAAACTTGCTCGCCTTTGCTATTAGCAATATTAGAAAGGGTCAGATCGAGACCTGCCCAGAGCCTAGCAATCAAAATGAACTCAGCATGGCCATTCGGCAGTTCAATGCCACCGCCGAATTCTTAGCGCAGAATACCTTCCTAGATAACTTCGGACATCGAAAACCTGAAGTCGATCCGGAGCAATTTACACCCAATTACGGCACTCAGGATGTGACCCTACTGTCGATCAAGATGGCCAACTTTCATTACCTTTCCTCTACGCTAAGCGAGAGCACATTAGTCAATCTCCTGAACAAGTATTATTTCTTCGCCGGGAAAGTCGCACA
>JAESUV010000115.1 GCA_016762975.1 Gammaproteobacteria bacterium
TCGTGAAGTGGAGATAGATCTTTGGGATCGGCCCTGGTTGTTAGCCCTACTAATTTTATTACTCTGTGTGGATTGGGTAGGTAGGCGAGTTAAAGGTTTGTCGTAACGGATGAGCGCAACAGTGATAAATTTATGAAAACTATGAATCTCTTAGTGAAAACTTTAGCCGTTGGTTTAGGGGTATTGCTTACCAGTGCAGCAAGTGCGCAGGTGGATAGCAATTCCAATGAGAATGATTTCTTTCTCGATAAGCCCGATTCAACAAAGTACGCCATGATTCTTGCCGGTCCAACGGTCGGTGATAAGAACCAATCACAGTTTCGGCAGTGGGCATTTTCACTGCACGATATTTTAGCTAGAGACTACGGCTACAGCTCCGGCACGATCTCTTTGTTGTATGACCGCGGTGAGGTGGAAGCAGCGACTAGTCAGAGAATAGATGCCGCCTGCGACTTGGAAGGGATTCAGCAAGAACTCGCTCGCCTGCAATCGCTAGTGAAGGCAGGCGATCAGATAACAATCTATCTAATTGGTCATGGCAGCGGTACGGAAGAAGAGTCGAAATTTAATATCGTTGGCCCGGATATTACCGGCGTGCAATTTGCTAGCATGTTGGATGTCTTCGACCAACAGGACATGATTATAGTTAACACAACCTCAGCGAGCTACGGATTTTCAGCGTCCCTATCCAGCGAAGGACGGGTTGTAGTCTCATCTACACGCTCCTCTTCGGAAAAATTCGACCCGATCTTCTCGAAATATTTTATAGAGGCGCTAGATAATCGCAATGGCGATAGAGACAAGAACAACCGTGTGTCAATTTTAGAGGCATTCAACTACGCGAAGAACAGTGTTGAAGAGTTTTATGAGGAGCAGGGTAGATTGGCCTCCGAGCATGCAGGCCTCGATGACAATGGCGATGCTCTGTTTAGTCTGAACCCAACTAGGGAAGAGATCGACGGCAGGCTGGCAGAGATAGCGTACATAGATAACCTGGTGGATGACACGGCTGGCTTATCAGCGGAGGCAATTGACCTGAAGGGGCGCATGCAGAGCTTGGAACGATCAGTTTTTATACTGAGAGGGCGCAAGGCTGAATTCCTAGAAGAAGACTACTGGCAACGGATGGAAGAGTTGCTCGTCGAGCTGGCTAGAGGCACTGAGCAATTCAATGAGGCCGTTAACGCGGATGGATCAAGTGAGCAATAAATCGATGGCGAGAAAATACTCTATAGCTACTGTGTTGTTGTTGGCGAGTTTGGCATTCAATGCGGCGGGGCAAGATTCTCCACAGACCAATACCGGTGAATCTCCGCTGTTTCGTGGCGAGCAACTCTTAATGACCGGCTCTTATGCGGCGGCCAGTGATATTTTTCAAATGGCCGATGGCTTGGATCGCAATGAGGGCCTGGTTGGAGCAAGTAAGGCTTTCGCGATGATGGGTAACTATCAGGAGGCGATGAGCGTTGTTGAGGGCGCAATAGTAGACGATGAATATGCGAATTTTCCCCTGCTTAGCACGCAGCTTGCTGAGGTTAAGCGAGCAGTAGGTGAATCGAAAGAAGCACTGGAGATGCTGGAGTCGGTTGTAGCTGGTTTAGCAGAGCCGCCTGTGCGTACCCTGGTTCAATACGGCAGCTTACTCAACTTCGTCGGGCAGAAGCAGAGTGCGTTCCCGATTTTGGATCAGGCTGTACAGCGTTATAACAATGGACTTGTGTTCGCCTCTGAAGATGTCGCAATGGTCGCGTTGGCAAGTTGGCTGATGGGAAATTTTCATGATGCGAATAGCCTCTTCAATGAAGCTACGCGTGCAAACCCTAACAACCTAGAAGCTCACTCCCTGTGGGGCGATCTGTTTCTGGAGAAATATAATGCCTCCGATGCCGAGCGTTCTTATCAAGAAGCCATAGATATTAATGGTCGCTATGTACCTGCTCTTGTAGGGATGGCGAATGTAGTCGGTGATGAGCGTGCCTTGCAACGTGCACTAGCGGTAAATCCTAATTCGATACCCGCTATGGAAACCTACGGTCAATTGTTGCTGCTCAATGGGAGAGAAGAAGAGGCGGATGACTACTTCGAGCGCGTGCTTGCACTTAACTCAGAGTCGTTGAAAACACTTAGCGTATTGGCATCTCAGGCGGCATTGGAAGAGCGCAGCGCAGATTATGAGGGTTATCTTGCGCAGGTAGAATCTTTCAGTCCAAACAATCCGGTCTTTTTAGCCAATGTTGCTGATAGCTTCGGTAATAACTATCTTTTCGATGAGGCGGTGGAGTTCGCTCGTGCTGCAATCGCAGCAGATCCTCAGTATTGGCAGGGATACACATTGCTGGGAAGTAATCTAATTCGTCTCGGCGAAGAGGAAGAGGGTAAGGCCAATCTCGAGATAGGCTACGAGAACGACCCCTTCAATGTTATGACCTCAAATATGTTAAAGGTTTTCGATACGTTAGAAACGTATACGACCCAAGAAAGTGAGCACTTTAAGGTGCACATGAGTGAGAACGATGCGGACATACTTTGGCCTTATCTTGAGCCGTTGTTAGAAGAAAGTTGGGACACGCTTACGGTGAAGTACGGCTTCGAGCCCGAAGGGCCTATCTTGATAGAGATATTCGAAAAATCTGAAGATTTTGCTGTGCGCTCGGTAGGCCTGCCTGACATCGGCCCGTTGGTCGGAATCTGCTTTGGTAAGGTTATAACGTTGATCTCACCCGATACACTTTCCGCAAATTGGCAGGAAATCGTCTGGCATGAGTTCATGCATGTAATCACCTTGCAGATGACAGGCAATAGAATGCCACGTTGGCTCTCCGAGGGAATTTCGGTCTTTGAGGAGCGCGAGGGTAGAACTTATTGGGGGCGAAGTCAGGGCTTAGATTTAGTGCGCGCGTTTGAGCAGGATAAGTTGTTGCATGTAGCCGATCTAAATTCTGGATTCTCCGGTGCACAAAACAGCGCCGATCTAGGCTTTGCCTATTTCCAAGCCTATTTGGTAGTCGATTTCATTGCGGATGAGTACGGTTTTGAAAAGCTGGTTGAGCTGGTTGATCAGTATGCATTTATAAAGGAAGAAGAAGAACGCTTTGATGAAGTCTTCGATCAAAGCCTAGGGCAATTCGATGCCGCTTTCAGAGCTTGGATTGATCGTCGCGTCTCCGAGATTAACGTCTATGTGCATAGCGAAGACCTGCCCGACGAAGGCGATGGACACGGCCATGGAGTGCGTGAGAATTCTAGCGCGATACTTGCTGAACTTTATAACAATGTATCGCTGAAGCAGCATATGCGTGCCCGAATCGAAGAAAACGATCGCGATTTTCAAGCTTACCTACAACTAGGTATTGTTTTGTTTAAGGAAGAGAGTCTTTTTGAGGCAAAGCAGTATTTGAATCAGGCGTATGAACTCCTGCCATCTTATACTGGGTACCCCAGCCCTCCTYTGGTRCTATCGCAGATATATGAGCAGGAAGGCGACCGCGAGGCGCAGCTACAGCAATTGGAATTGCTCTTGCAGAATCTTCAGCACGACTACGCTTCGGCAATCATCTTGGCAGAGGCGGCCTTAGAAGAAAATAATTTCGAGCGTGCCGAGTACTATATCGATCGTGCGATTCAGGTAGATCCGTATCGGGYTGATGTGCATTTGTTGAAGGCCAACTACGCGGAAAGGATTGGTGATAGTGCGCTTGCTGTTACCGAATACGAAGTACTACTGAAACTCGAGATCAATGACCCGGCTGAAGCRCAGACTAATTTGGCACAGGCCTATTTAAATAACGGGCAGGCTCTYCAGGCGAAGGAAAATATCTTGAGGGCACTGGAAATGGCACCTAGCTATCASCGTGCTCAGAAAATATTGCTGCAATCAATAGATGGGGACTCGGATTAAATTGAGGAAYCTCAAAAGACTCTCATTGCTTGTGTTTGCCTGTTCGCTGTTTGTGAGYACGGCAGTGGCTGCGCAAGTATTGCAGTTCGGTAACGATGAGGGGCCTGAAATATATGGCAATGAGATTACCGATTTTCAATGGGTAAGAGGGCAGTACACGAACCATGCGGGTGGTAGTAGAGGCTTTGGAAGGCGTGGCGGTTGGTGGGATACAGATTATCCAGACTCCGATAAAAATTTCCTGCGCGGCGTGCAGCGTTACACCAATATCGATACTAACCCGCGCAATCATGAATTTATCGAGCTAACCGATCCCCGGCTATTCGAGAATATATTCCTTTATATGAACTGGAAAAGAGTGCCAATCGGTTCATCCTTTAGCGGGCCGAATTTCTCTCCTGCGGAGATAGAAGCGCTTCGGGAGTTTATGTTTCGCGGTGGTTTTGTCATGGTAGATGATTTCTGGGGACAGCCGCATCTCGATGACATGTTCGTGGAGATAGGCAAAATTTTCCCCGAGCGTGAGATAATAAAATTGAACAATACACATGAAATATTTCATGTTTTCTTCGATATCGACGAGGTCGCTCAGGTACCTGGGCGTATGGTGACTTGGGACTTCGGTGGGTTCATGAAACTCGATGATCCCAGTTATCCGCCTGAGGTGTATGCGGTCCTAGATGATGATGGGCGGGTCATGATGGTGGCAAATTACAATACGGATTTGGGGGATGGTTGGGAGCATACTTTTTATAAGGGCTACCCTACCAAGTCCACGAATGATGCTTACAAAATTGGAATTAATTTTTTGATGTACGCGTTCAGTCATTAATTACTGAATGAGCTTTGTGCAGCAGAACAGTAAACAGAAAAATTGAGAAAACTGGAAGACAGGAATTAGACATGACAGACATTGAAGAGGCAGTAACAGATGCGGCCGAGGACGCAGCTATAGAAAGCTTGGATGATCTTGCTCTCGTTAAGAAGATGCAGGATGGCCGCGATCAGATCGTCGCTGAAATCAAGAAGGTTATCATCGGTCAGGATGATATTATCGATGAGCTGTTGATTGCGTTATTCTCGGGTGGCCACTGTTTAATTACCGGTGTTCCCGGATTGGCGAAGACGTTGTTGATCAAGACTGTCGCCGATATATTAGAAGTCGATTTCAGCAGGATTCAGTTTACACCCGACTTGATGCCGGCAGATGTTGTCGGTTCTGAAATCGTTGAGGAGAAAGACGGGAATCGAGTTCTTAAGTTTGTCAAAGGCCCAATCTTTACCAATATCCTGCTCGCGGACGAGATCAACAGAACGCCACCGAAGACTCAGTCATCTCTGTTAGAGGCWATGGAAGAAAGACAAGTTACTGTAGCGGGCGTGACTTATCCGATGACGGCGCCTTTCTTTGTGCTAGCTACGCAAAATCCTATCGAGCTTGAAGGTACTTATCCGTTGCCAGAAGCGCAGCTTGACCGTTTCATGTTCAAGATTGAGCTCGATTATCTAACCGAAGATGAAGAGGTRGAAGTGGTAAGMAGYACCACGCAGACCMGTRACATAAGCTTGTCGCATCCCTTGAGTGGGGAAGATATTCTGGAATTCCAGCGTATCGCGAGACAGGTGCCTGCGGCTGAGGCGGTGATTCAGTATGCAGTTAGGTTAGTGCATGCATCACGACCGCAGACTGAGGGTAGTCCGCAATTTATTAAAGATTGGGTGAATTGGGGGGCGGGTATTCGAGCCTCGCAGAATTTAATTCTTGCGGGGAAGGTTCGTGCTCTCTTAAAGGGGCGCTACAACGTATCTTATGGGGATGTTCGCGCACTCGCGCCCTCGATATTACGGCATAGAATTTTACTGAATTTTCATGCTGAAGCGGAGCGAATTACTACCGATCACGTTATTAAGCGCCTGCTTGAAGAAGTGCCCGAGCCGACTTCGAACCTATAGTTTGAAACCCAGAACCAATAACGCTGAAATGTGTATAACAGAGTAAAAGTTTTAATGTCAGAATCGTTGAATTTTCTCGACCCTACCATCCTCGCCGGTCTCGACAATCTCGAGTTGCGTGCGCGGGTGGTTGTGGAAGGGTTTCTTTCCGGTTTGCACAAAAGCCCGCACAGAGGCTTTAGCGTTGAGTTCAATGATTATCGTCACTACCAACGTGGCGATGATATGCGGCACATAGACTGGAAGTTATACGCTC
>JAESUV010000116.1 GCA_016762975.1 Gammaproteobacteria bacterium
ATTTCAGTGTCGGGAAAGTCATGCGCCGGCATGATGCTGCCAGGGATGCCTTCTTGTATGCGTGTAAACACCCGATTCTCGGTCATTCCCGGCTGCGTCCACATCATTGTTAAGTCGGGTGCATCGATGCTGCTGATGCCCTTCGCATCAGCTCCATGGCAGGTCGCACACTGTGCGCGAAAAATCACGCCACCGGCTAGTGCAGCTCTAGAATTGGAAGCTAGGGGATTGGTTTGCTGCGCCGACGCTGTCGGTGCAATCAAAAATACAGCGAAAACAGCAAAGAACAGGGCTGGCTGCAGCAGGCTTATTCGACCTTGATAGGGAATTGATTCTGTAAGCATCACACTTCTTATTATTTTATTATTTGAAATTCTTKTARYTYRSYGAARAGAGNMWAAYYYWGTTYARTAGGCAGRGTAACACCATCYATCGYRGCCGACCATCCATGGRTTTATTGACATTGATGAGGCGTTGGTTAACTCTAGACCCGCTGAGATYTAAATTAATTTGGAGAGAGAAATGGGTCAGAACAACGAAAAACAAAARARGACTTCAACCCTGCAAATAGTAACCTCGGTCTGCGCCGCACTTGCGCTTGGCTGGGTGGTCCTTGGTACACAGGCCAACTTAACGTCTGCACARCAAAGTAATTTCATGGGTGGATCGCCCAGAGTCGAAGACAGCGATGCGATAAACACRCTGCGCCTAGTCTTCCCCGCTGGAGTGCGTTCCAATTGGCACAGCCATTCCTGGGGCCAACTACTCATGGTTGAAGAAGGCCGCGGCCTGACGCAAGACCGTGGCGGCCCGCTGCTTGAGATGCACCCTGGCGAGTCATGGTGGACACCGTCTGGCAGAGAACACTGGCACGGTGCGCATCCCGACGAAGATGTGCTACAACTTACCATCTACGAAGGCGAAGTGAATTGGCTGGAAGGTGTGACTGACTCGGTCTATAACGCCACGCCAAGACGCCCCTAATCGAAATTCTCTAAGATCAGAGTTAGAAGTCTAATGGGTGTTCCTCTTTTATCGGACCACCCATTTTTATGTCGCTTCCTCTCACTCTTTCAAGCCATTGCCAACGGCCTCCCTCAACAAAGGAAGCAACTAGTCTCGTTGCCGGTTTACTCTCTTAGGATAAGACTCATATACTCAAACCAACGAGCATATCTCGCTAGTTACTGAATTCCATGCCATGGGGGGATGGGAGTAGAAGCAAGGGAGTTACATGAATTATTCAATACTAAGAGTCTTCTCGATTGCCATTACTGCAATACTACTCGCCAGCTGTGGCAGTGAAGAACCTGCCGTGCCCGAGCTCAGCTTCGAAGAGGCTCTGCAAAAGCAATTGATCCAGGCGAAATCCGGCGATGTGATTATCATTCCTGCCGGTGTGCACGAAATAACCCGCAGTCTCTCACTAATTGTTTCCGGCGTGACTATTGCGGGAGCAGGCATCGATGCGTCTATTCTTTCGTTTAAAAATCAGGTACAGGGCGCAGAAGGCCTGCTAGTCAGCGCCAACGATTTTGTGATTCGCGATTTAGCTATCGAAGACACTATCGGCGACGCGCTAAAAATCAACGAGAGCAACAATGTGCAAGTGCTGCGCGTCAGAACTGAATGGACCAACGGTCCATTGAGCACCAATGGTGCTTATGGAATCTATCCTGTGCAGTCGAGCAATGTGCTTATAGACGAATCGGTAGCCATCGGAGCGTCAGATGCAGGTATCTATGTAGGGCAGTCCTCGCAAATAATCGTTCGTAACTCCCGCGCCGAATATAACGTTGCAGGTATCGAGATCGAAAACTCAACCTTCGCCGATGTTCACAACAACGTGACTACGAATAATACTGGCGGCATTCTAGTTTTCGACCTACCCAACCTTCCCGTTCAAGGCGGACGTAATACTCGCGTCTATAACAATCAAATTTTCGCCAACAACACCGCCAACTTCGCACCCGAAGGCAACATAGTAGCCAGTGTACCAGCGGGCACCGGTCTAATGATCATGGCGAATGACAACATCGAGGTGTTTGAAAATAATTTCGAAGACAACAATAGCGCGAACGTACTTATCGTCAGCTATCTAATCAACGGGCTGCCAATTACCGACCCAGAATACGATCCATACCCTGAGGCCATCTATCTTCATAATAATCAGTATACGGGCGGTGGAGAATCTCCGGATTCCGAGCCTCTAGCACTGTTGCAGGCTGCAACCGGCCAACCACTTCCCGATATTATTTGGGATGGCATGTTGTCGACAGGCAAGACAGCCGCCGACGCGCTGTGTTTCTCGGAGGCTGCCGACACTAGCTTCGTTTCCTTAGATGCCAGCAACGGTTTTGCACAACCCTCTTTCGATGCAGCTGCGCATGACTGTGCTCTTCCCCGCCTTTCCGCGATATCCTTGAGCCTAGACAGTCAATGACAGATTCCCTCTTGCGCTACACCGCGTTGAGCGCATGTTTGCTACTCCTTGTAGCCTGCACGGAATCTCCACCGGTCTTTCATGACACACAAAGACCACTGCGTCTCTCCGACTGGCAGTTATTCACTCTAGGGGCGAGCGAACTCGTCCCAAGTGAATCCAGTGTAGTTTTCAGGCCCAACAACACGCTATTTACAGATTATGCGCACAAGTTACGCACATTGTGGATACCCCAAGGCTTGCAGGCGGAGATCGTCGACGACGAGATTAACTACCCTGTAGGCACTATTCTGAGCAAGACGTTCTACTATCCACGCTCATCGAGTACGACACTAACAAAAGTCGCCGACAGCGGGCTGCAGAAAATAAATCTGCGCGAGAACCAGCTCATTGAGACACGCCTACTCGTGCGCAAGACTGACGGTTGGGATGCCTTCCCCTATGTATGGAACGATGAACAAACTGAGGCTTTTCTGCGTGTAGCYGGGGCCAGCAAACAAATCGCGCTGCTCGAAGAAGGCAGCACCCAGACAAAACATTTTACSTACTTCGTACCGAAYGAGAATCAATGTGCCGSCTGCCACACTACGGTTCACCCKRCTGGKGAYATGCACCCACTTGGCGCGGTRTTCAGTCAGCTCAACATAGAYTTCAGCGARTTGGATGCTGGCATTGCATCACCTCTCGAACAAATGGTTCAGCTTGGCTGGCTAAGTRSTGCAGAGGTTTTTCCACGCTCTGAATCTTGGCAAGACCCTAKCGCSCCCKTAGAAGACCGCGCACTCGCCTAYCTGRACATGCAATGYGGGCATTGCCATAATCCGGAAGGMGCSGCSGACACCTCAGGACTCATTCTCGATAGCTCACRGACGCTCGCCATAAACCGCGGCGTKTGCAAACCGCCTGTCGCMGCCGGTGGAGGTGCTGGWRAYYTSCGCTATGCAATCGTACCCGGCCAGCCCGAAGAATCGATCTTGATCTATAGAATGCATTCCGACAAACCCGATGAGATGATGCCGGAGCTTGGCAGATCGTTGACTCACAGCGAGGGTGTAGATCTCATTAGCCGCTGGATAGAAGCAATGCCCGGGAAGTGCTAACGCGCGCCGCAGGAAATAGTCGATCATTCTGTAGGAAAGAATGTGTGCAATACATCATCTAAGAGCGGCCCCCAGTTATCCCAATCATGGCCCTCGTTGACTTCTTGGTAAGTCAGGTCGTATTCCTGAAATTTTAACGCCTCCATAAATTGCCGACCCGCCTGGGTATTGTCATTGACGGTGCCGACACTCATGAATATTTTTAACGGTAATTTGTCCTGCGCCATGTATTGAAAACGCAGTTCATCCACCATCTCAGTGTTTGCAGGAGACTGCATCGCGATGCCCGCAAATGAATCGTGCGCCATGAGCCCAAAACAGGCGCTGTTGCGAGCGCCGAAAGACAAACCAAGAATAACTCGGTCCTCGCGCACAGCCGAAGTTGGGTATTCCTTGTCTACTGCAGGTAGCAACTCGTCGGTAAAGAAGTCGATGTAACGCGGGTTGCAGAAGAACTGTTGGTTGCGGCGGTTTTGCTGCAGATTATCAGGGTTGCGACTATCTACAAACACCACAATCACTGGCTCTATATTCCCTGCAGCGATCTCTTTATCTAGGAGTGCTGGAAGCTCACCACGGGATATATACCACTGGCCATCGGTGATATAGAGCGTAGGTAGCTTTGAGTTTCCGCGACTGCCTTCGGGCTCGTAAACACGATACTGCAAGTCATAGCCTAGAACATCGCTAGTAATTCGAATATCGTCACTCAGTTTTCCGTCAGCCGAAACTGAGCCAAACACACCAACAAGAACTAGGAGAATGAATAGCCGCATAACTAAGCACTCTCCCCTTCATCTTCACTCGGGTCATTCAGGCCCATTATCGAGCGCCACATCCTGCGAAACATAAATGTCTGAAAGATCAAAATGGCGTTGGCGAAAACGATCGCCACCACCGGCAACCAAGTCTGATTCTGAGTTACGTCGATAACGATACCGAATGCGACAAGGAGTGTCACGATCGTCATAACGGGCCAAAAATCGCGTAGCGTTGCCGGATTCGTCTTGCCGAAGAACTCATCATTCTCCGAGTCTTGACGCGCCCGCCTGAAACTACTGTGCGACACCCAATTGCCAGTGATAAAAATTGATCCAAGGACATATAACCAGAGTGTGTTGAATTCCTCACCGATCAGGGCAATCAACATAAATTGCTGTATGCCAAGTATGAAGGGGATGATGGAATCTCTAAGATAGGGCTGCCAAACAAACCCCATCACCATCGTTGAGTACATCACCCACACCTGCAAAATACCCAGGAACGCGCCCAGAATCATGCCCCAGCCGATAATTGCCTGCACATCGAAATCCCAAAGCCATTCACTCTCTACAATTTTCGACCACATCAACTCTAGAGCCAAGGCCTGAATAATACTGATAAGTGTCAGCAGTACTGTGGGGAACTGTACCAGCGCTCTCGCTCTTATTTTGCTCATAGCATCGTCTTTCTTATTTAATGGGAAAATCAAAATAGGTATCAGGAAAAGGCTCGTCCTGAAGATTAAAATGCCACCATTCCGTAGCTATGGCTGCGAATCCATGTTTGCTCATAACGAAGGCCAACAAGCTTCTATTTGCACGCGCCTGGGCAGAAATCTCTTGATAACTTGGCCAAGAAGAAGGATCGAAGAAGTCCCAAGGCGTGCCCATATCCAGCTCTTCCCCAGTTTCAGAATCAATTAGCGTCAAGTCGATTGARCTACCYCTGGAATGCCCCGARCGCGCAGCTATATAGCCWTCAKCRAACAAATTCTCTTTCGCTACACGCGGATAGAAGGCTTGTTTCATCTTCTTGTCATCCAGATCTTCAGCCCAGCGCACGAAKTRRTCTACYGCTGRCTGAGGGCGGTAGGCATCAAATACTTTTAGACYTAAACCGAAGGCGGMAAATTCATCCTGCACATTCRACAGCGCACTAGCGGCTTCTTKTGTCATGAACACTTTTTCAKCAAWGTARCCRTCGATTACRCGTCCGACAAAGTTATTCTCRCTRAAATAGCGAAGCTCTAAATGCAGTGTCGGAATTAACTCSCGCAAYTCCACAAAATASTCAGGAACCGGTTCWKCGTTAACCTGAGCCAYTGCACGCTGCCCAGCTTGCAGCAGACAYAAACCRARCAGTAGCGAAAGAACGCCCCCRYKAATMYTCAAGCAATTGTATTTAAAGGTTTTTTTATGATTCATTCRCATCCACGCTCAATCCGTTTAAGCAGTCTAATCTATCCAAAGCCTGAAAACTCTGGAAATTGTGGTGTGGCCTAAATTTTCGGACTAGAATACCTATCCTTTTCCAAGGTCATTTCTTGACTAGATACGTCTCCTTGCTAGTAGTAGTACTACTGAAGAAGCGCTGAAGTAATTCTGAGAAAAAAGCGGCATCTCACTAGTCATCGCTTTAGTATT
>JAESUV010000117.1 GCA_016762975.1 Gammaproteobacteria bacterium
GTGATTTCCACAAATATTAGGACGTTGCCACTCAATGCATAATAATCAACAAAAAACCTACACACTTCATAGATTTCTCCTCTGTCGCATCAGGTCACTCATCCTAACGATTCTAGTGCTGGCTCCACTTAGCAGCGCGCTTGCACAAGACAACGTAGGCAATGATTCCACCATCATGTACTCCGCAGAATACTTTGCGCAGTGGGCGCCGGTAACCGCGCTAGATATGATTAACAGAATCCCTGGAATGAGCATAGAGAGCTCCGCAGGTTCCCCCGGGAGCAATGCCAGCAGAGGTGGGCGCGGTCTAGGAAGCGGCGGCGGTGGCACGGTTATCCTAATCAACGGCAAGCGTACTGCGGGCAAAAATAACAATACACAGAGCCAGCTTGTTCGCATCAACGCGAATCAAGTGGAATACATAGAGATTATTCGTGGAACTGGCGGGGATCTTGATGTTCGAGGAAGCACACAGATCGCCAAYATCGTYATGTCAACACAGCARTCTAGGTCCAGCATTTCCTACGACATAAATGCAGACTATTACTCGGACAGYCARACCGAGCCCGGYGGYTCTCTAAGCTATAGTGTACAAGCTGGAGACCTCAACATCYTAGTGAAYGCCTCCGCAGAACCYCAGTATGAACATAAAGAATCTTTTGARCGCAGCGTACTRRGAGACTTCTCGCTAAACGAYACKATYACCGAGGACCGTATTAGAGATCAGACCACCTACAYATTATCGACTAATCTGGACTACCGCTTCAGCGATAAWACCAGCGCWCGCTTCAACGCYCTSTAYGCAGAGAACGAYAACCCRACCAYAATCGAACGCTTGACGGTCAACCTACAGAGAACACCAAACAYTTCTTTTKCCCAGCGGGAAGAGTTACCAGGCGAACTCAACAACTGGGAAATWGGCGGCGATATCGAACATCGATTCAACAGTGGAGCYAGACTGAAAGCTCTCYTAATCRTYAATGAAAACGACACSTCGAATACACGCAAACGCTATGACCTATTTGATGATGGCACTGAATCAATAAATCTTTTCCTCGATTCTTCTAACATCATTCAGGAACGAATTCTTAGGGCCTCCTATACGATGGACCTAGTRGAGAATCACAATRTGGAGTTTGGTGCCGAGAGCGCACAGACAATTCTGGAATCAGAATTRAGATTAGGCYTACCACTTAGTATAGGARTTCCGTCTGAAGAATTTGGCGGCTTAGTTCCTTCCACCGTRTCTAATGCAAATACTCGCGTTGAGGAAATTCGTTATGAGCCGTTTCTAATTCATAACTGGCGCATTAATTCTCGCATGTCGCTCGAGACTGCACTCGTCTATGAATTTTCCGAAATAGATCAAAGTGGAGACTCCAGCAACAAGAGAGACTTTAGCTTCTTTAAACCAAAGCTCGACTATCGCTTCGACATAACGCCCCAACTGCAACTGCGAGTGYTGATTGAGAARTTTGTTCGTCARATTAATTTCGTCGATTTTGTVGCTGTTACCGATARCGAAGATAATGAYTCCAACACGCTCGCTGGTAACGCCGATCTGCGYCCCGACTTTTGGTGGRWCTATAATYTTCTTGCGGAATACCGCTTGCCGAACGACGTCGGCGTGGTTAGCGCAAAYATCTATCAACACAACCATAAAGATTTTACGCAGCGYATCGACGTCTCAACCTCAGCAAGTAATCTAGCTTCAGCWGTGGGCAATATCGGTTCAGGTGTAATGCATGTCATGGACTTGAAGGGTAGCGTACGTCTGTCTATGTTCGACATGCCCAACGTCCTAGTTACCACGTTAGTCAGCGTACGGGATTCTGATGTAAAGGATCCTTTCCTCGAAGAAAATCGCAGCTTCAACAACTACCATCGCGGCCAGTTCGACATTGGTTTTCGGCACGATATTCCCGCCTGGAAAATGAATTACGGACTCAAGTGGAACAACCGATTCGATGGCGACCTCAAACGTTGGGATATCGATGACATCGAATCGGATACACAGAAACCATTCGTGACAGCATTTCTGGAAGTGACCGCTTTTAGGAATACAATTCTTCGATTAGACATAGACAACCTAAGCGATTCACCACAGTGCCGGGAACGAGAGCGCTATTTGGGTCATGTTCGCGATGGAATATTCGAAGAGCTCGAGAAGCGCTGCTCGAATACGGGTCGTATTATTTCATTCAAGGTTAGTGGAAATTTTTAGACGCACCTCTACTAGTTCTAATTGGAGAGGTAAAGTATAAAAGAGAGGCAGAGACCTGCCTCTCTTTGTGTAAGCCCTATATCAAACCCTTACGGCGCAGGAATCATATGGCCGATCATCCTGCTACCTTCGAAGACCGCAGTATCCATAACGTTTAACTCATCGACAAACACGAAGTCTAGAATCTGATTTTCGTTAACGTCTCGATGCAGCATCACAATGAACATCTCGCCCGCCTGCAGTCCTTTGTGAACTTTAATGCTCACATTCAAATTCGAGCCGTCCTTCACATACGTCGAGGCAACGTACTTATCTCCATTCGGCGCGCCATCCTCGAATGGGTGTATAACTAACCAGCCATTCCCATCGATCTGRACTTCAGARAAAGTAAGTGTYCCGTCTTGTCGCTGCACGCCTTCAGTTGTAATCCAGTTCTTTGATCCATTWCCAATAGATCTCTCAGGGGYCGCATCTGATTGTKCYTGAGCTACAGAAAAACYGAAACYCAATRCRRCTACGCCAAYAATCGTTYGAATCGTTTTACTATTTTTCATCTGTATTTTCCCTTGTTGAAATGCTTATTGTTAAGGATCTTTTCYAAATTAGTTTCCAGAAGCRGCAAGCTGAATCACCACATCCCAATTAAAACGCACAAARCGATGCARCTCGCTAATCAGRATACGCTCCTGATCGCTATGCGCACCATATCCAAGCGCAGCATCCTCACGGTCGATAGCTGGCCCAATACCRTAGCACTGAATGCCTTTATTACGCAGATARGCCATGTCTGTAGCGCCAGTGCTCATTGTAGGTAGTGTGATAACGCCATAGTGCTTAGTGATGTTTGCCTCAATCGCACTAAATGCGGCCGTGTTCAGCCGTGCCTCACCCGGTGGTCGAGTATTGCGATCGCCAAGACTCACCTCGACTGCTGGGTCATTAATCACTCGACGGATCTCGTCTAGAAATGCGGGAATATCTTCATCAGGAAGCGCGCGAAAATCGACACTTGCTGTAGCCTCAGATGGAATGACATTTATCCGATAGCCTGCATTGAAAATATTTGGCGACAAGGATGAGCGCAGCATCGAAGAATGGCGTGGCTCGTTAGCAAGAAAATATTCATCCACTTCATTCGCTAAATCTGGATCAAGAACATCCAAGTATCGCTGCGCGGCATCCGCTGGTGAGATCGAGGCGAGTCTCTGGAAGTAAGCAGCAGTTGTCTCATTCAAGCGAATCGGTGAGCGCCAATCCGCGATTGCAGCAACTGCTTTGGCAAGTCGTATCACTGAATTTGTTTGCAGCGGAACAGAACCATGGCCCGCCACGCCCGTAGCCAGTAAATCTACTCTGTAGGGTAGCTTCTCAACAGTCTGTATACCGGCATATAGCACTTCGCGGTTTACTCGCGCGACCGAACCACCTTCTGCCAAACAGAATTCCGATTCGATCTTCTCGAAATGCTCGTTCACCATAAATTCGATGCCGTACTGGGTAGCGCCCTCTTCACCGGATTCAGCGAGAAAGATGACGTCCCTATCGAGCTGTACGTTCTGCCGCTTTAATTCCAGCATCACCATTAGTGCCGATGCTARATTGTCYTTGTCGTCTACCGCGCCACGYCCATAAACATAGCCATTGTCTACCGTTGCACTAAATGGCGGAAAGGTCCATTTCTCAGGATCCACATTCACGACATCAGTATGAGCCATGATAAGCAATGGCTCCTTACTCCCATTGCCTTTTAGACGCGTAATTACATTTGGCCGGTTTGGATCAGTGAACAACATCTCAACCTCAAAACCCTCGGCCTCCAGCACGTCTCGAATGTATTCGGCCGCGGGCAACTCTCGGCCCGGCGGATCACTGGTGTCGAACTGCAGCAAGGCGCGGAAATGGCGTAGCGTCTCCTCCTCGACAGAGGACCAATCTGGCTGGCTAACCTGTGCAAGCAAAGTAGGTGACAGAAACAGAGCGAGGGCAAGAAATACATTTCGCATGAATGACTCCACAGTAATCACGTTGATTGGAACTAGTACTCAATCCACCTGTAATTGGCAGGTGGATTGAGATTGTCCGTGTTCATGGCAAGGCTCGTCTTGCCAGCAATGGCTGTCCCCTTAGAAAAAGGCGTAACGCACGTAGACAAAGTCAGTCGGAGGGCGGAACCCGACAATTAAAGGTGAACAGGGCCCAACAATAGCAGAGTTCTGAGTATTTGTGTCTGCGATCACAGCGCGAGGTAATTCAGCTTGAGACCATGAACCGGACGATCTAAGCTGCTCCCTATTGAAGCTCAAACTAGGCTTAATATGTATTTTCCAGCCTTTGCTAAACACGCTCTAGCTTGGAGTTCCCTAAGTATTCTAGCCACAGGAGTAAGCCATGCTCAAATTATCAAAGACTCTATTCATTCTCTGTTTTGGTATCGCCAGCCAACTCGTTACCGCGCAGCCAGCTACATTCGAGAACGACATCCTCAACATTCCTCAAGGCGCGGCTATCGTTGATGGCGAACCCGTCTACTACAACAATATCCAACTAGTTAGCAATATCGATGGAAATTTCACGCTACTTGCAGCACAGCAAAGCAGCCTTGTCAGCGTCGACAGTATTGTAGTCAACATAGCCGAGCTGTTTCCTATTCAGGTGAGCCTTACAGTAACTGGAAACAAGTCCATCCCTTGTGTGGAATTACAGACTCCAGCTATTTTCCAAGATGAATTCATGTTCACGGTCGCGCTAGCCGAGACAGCACTAGGACCTGCAGAGTCCTGCATTGCGGTGCTAGATCCTTTTGAGACTAATATCCTTCTAAACGTCATCGGCTTAGAATCGGGCACCTACACCGTGAAAGTCAACGGCGTCCAAGCTAGCTTCAGCCTTTAAGGCTAAGCCATTCAGTCATAGACGTGGCGCCTTATCACCGCAATAATGCAGCCTGATTAACTCATCYACCGAACTGCTTACACGCCATGTCCCAGGGTAAGTTTCGTCATTTCACGGTTATGGCCGTCGTTGTCGCCAACATGGTTGGCACCGGCGTATTCACCAGCCTTGGTTTTCAGCTGCTGGATATCCGCTCCGGATTCGTGCTGTTGGCCCTTTGGGCAGTAGGCGGCCTTGCCGCCGTATGCGGAGCGATGACCTACGCCGAGTTAGGTGCCGCGATGCCTCGCTCTGGCGGCGAGTACAATTTCCTATCGCGCATCTATCATCCTTCAGTTGGGTCTGTGTCGGGCTGGGTTTCCGCCAGCGCAGGCTTCGCCGGCCCTACCGCACTCGCCGCCATGACTTTTGCAGCCTATACCACATCTGTTTTTGAAGTAGGCGACAATGCCTGGCTGGAGAAGAGCCTAGCCGCAGGACTAGTCATATTACTGGCTCTGGTGCACGCGAGTAATCGGCGCAACAGTGGCGGCCTGCAGGTCGTGTTCACTATTTTGAAGGTAGGCATAATCATCATCTTCTGCCTAGCCGCATTCTTCGCGACCGGTTCACCGCAACCTATCAACTTCCTGCCCATCGCAGGGGACGGGGCCTTGCTAACCAGTGGCGTCTTCGCCGTCGCGCTTATCTATGTCAGCTATGCCTACACTGGTTGGAATGCTGCCACCTACCTGAGCAGCGAACTAGAAGATCCGCAGCGAACACTTCC
>JAESUV010000118.1 GCA_016762975.1 Gammaproteobacteria bacterium
TAACACCAAACCAGGAGATCAAGAACCCACTGAAGAACGATGGAACATACATAGCTAGGATATGGCTCTGAATGACCCAGGTTGTATCATCGAGAGAATGATGATCCATTTCGTGCATGCTCAGCGGGGTTGCGGTCATAACCAAGCTCATGATGCTATAGCCTACTGCCGCGGAGGCAATGGCCAGAATCAAGGTAGGTTGCTTGAAAATCTCTCCTAGAGGTCGGACGGCGTTAGATTGGTCTTTTTTCTCGAATGTTGTGTTTTGGTAGAACGTGAGCAAGATTAGAAATGATACCGTTAACATTGCTGCCATGCCTAGAAATGAGCCGACGTAGTTGGGAAGTCCCTCTATGACACTGAAGCGCCGGCCAACTTCCGGCCCTAGCAATGCGGCAACGATGCCCGCTAGCATTAGAAAGGACAGGCATTTGGGTATTTGCTCGTTTGGCACTGAATCTGCGACAGCGAAACGAAACTGCTGCAGGAAGGCGATGTAGTTACCAATCAGGAAAGAGGCGATACAAAACAGCGTAAACGATTGTTGGTAGATGCCCCAGGCGGCGAAGAGTGCAGCAAAAATGGCGAGTGCAGTGCCTGCAAGAAAGCCAGCCTTTCTGCCGACTTTTGACATTAGATAAGACGCGGGTATTGTTGCAGAAGCGATACCGGAAATTTGTATAGCGATAGGGAGAGTTGCCCAATTAATCGAGGGCGCGATCTGCGCTCCTACAATACCGCCGAGTAATACAAGAATTGGTGCTGCCGTTTGGCCAAAGCACTGCGCACAGGTCAGAACGATAAGAGTTCTATAATTTCCAAATTTCACTCAGGGGACTCCCGCTCTATTATGGACCTGCACGAGAGCTTGATGCCCGCCTTGTAAGTCTAACCCATAAAGGCTGTGTCTTGTTCTGTGGGGGAGATGCAAAATCCAAATAGCCCCGATGTAGTGAGTACGGAATTGATTCGGTTTCTGGATTCTAGATTCTGGAAATTAATCCTAGGAGCAGAGTAAACATACTGCGATTCAAATTGTATGTTTACTCTGATCAAGCGCTCTTACTTTTCGGCTACTATTCTTCCAGTGAAGGATGCTCATACCCAGTAGGCAACACTTGGTCTGGGTCTACTCGGACGCTCAGGTAGGTAATCTGATCTTGTATGTTCCTGAACCCATGAGGTACGCCAGCGGGTATGATAACAACATCACCCGCCGAAATAGTTTTTGTCTGGCCGTTGATGACAGTGCGGCTACCACTAGGGCCGATTAACTCAACAACCGAGATATTGTCGGCTGGAAATTCTCTGTCTCCGCTTATGTCGCCTCCGGTGACGAGCGTGCCAGAGCCTGACAATACGTAATACACCTCAGTGATGTTATGGTGCACAATCGCATTTACCACCTCGCCTTCGGTGCGATTACCTTTGCGTTGTAAAATTCCAACGCCGACATTTACTTCATCGCCGATATCAACCACTCGAATTTGTTGGTCGATGGTCTCTCCCATGTGCTCGAAGACAGTCATGATGTCCGCGCGTGATACATGAGTTGCGGCTGTAGGTCGCTGCGCAAAAAGATTGGGGGATAGAGCGCACAGCAATGTCGCGCTGAGCATAATCTTGAGTGTTCTGTTTTTCATGGTTTACTTTCCTTGTGTGCTGTCTTCACTGTTGCTGACTGGATCCAAATTGAATTTCGAGCTTACAGATTAACTTACTCACGACCTTATCGCCACTCAGGAAGTCATAGCCTCAGCGGGATACGTCACCTATTAGAAGTGCGCAACAACTTATATAGAAGTGCGCAACAGCTTATAGATTCGTTGACTGAAGCAATGCGTTAAAGGGGAGGGATCAAAGTGTGTTGCAGGGTGAGCTAAGCATCTTTAGCGTGCGTGGCCCCAAAAAGGTTGTGAGTGGCAATGCTCACAACCTTTTTGGAACTCGTGCCGGCCTAGCCAGCCAGCCCAGCGTCCTCTACGCCAAAGCGAAGATTGAACTGATTCAGCGGTAAATTTCTGACCCGTATGCCAGTGGCATCGAATACTGCATTTGCCTACGCGGGTGCGATTCCCGGTGTGCCAGGCTCACCTGCACCTCCCATGGCGTGCCCACTATTGATTATATGGGTTTCGATGGTCGGTGCCTTGTCCATGCGCACAGCTTCATAGTCATGGAAGTTGCTCTGCATAACTTAGCCGTTCTCGATTGTTATCTCGCCATAGAGTGCGGCTGTTAGGCCATAGATAATGGCTGATTCGACCTGTGCAGTAATGCCATCAGGCGAAATTGCAAAGCCTGCGTCGATTACGGCTACAACTCTATCCACGCTCATATCTCCGTCAACAATTGTTACCTCAACAACGGAATTTTCTCTGATACTATTTAGTTGCGCTTCAATTGATTACAATTTCTGCTAGGGAAGGTGGCGAGAATGACAGTGGATAGTCGGGTGGATAGGAGAGTAACTCCGACAAAGAATTCGTAGACTTAGCGGGAGCTAGCTTTTATCCTAGCCTCTGCCTCGAGTCCCCGAATCAGAGTGACATATGCCTATCAATATCATCAGAATCAGCTCGCTTCTTGCCATTTCTTTGTTAGTTGCTTGTAGCGATAACAGTCCGCTCGAATCGACTGTCTCCTCTGTAACTTCACCGGCCACAGCGGACAGCGTAGCCGATGCAGCAACAGTCGTTAACAACATTCTCCCCAACCCAATCTACCAACACCAGCTCGCCAAYGGCCTGAATGTGGTCACAGTACCCTTTGAAAGCCCRGGTACGGTCGCGTTTTACACAGTGGTCAGGGTCGGCGCCCGCGATGAAGTGGAAGAGGGAGTGACGGGCTTCGCGCACTTCTTCGAGCATATGATGTTCCGCGGCACCGACAAATACCCCACGGATGCCTATTCAGATGCTTTGAAGTCCGTCGGTGCCTCCGCTAATGCTAATACGTCAAACGATCGCACGGTTTATCACATGACCGGTAATGTTGCGCGTCTGGACTTGATGTTTGAGCTGGAGTCGGATCGGATGATGAATCTTAATTATTCCGAGCACGATTTCAAAACTGAGGCCGGCGCAGTGAAAGGAGAGTACACGAAGAACTTTGCCAGCCCTTATCAACAGCTGAGCGAAATGACTAGGGACACGGCTTACGACAGGCATACCTACAAACACACCACGATGGGCTTCTTCGACGACATCGTCGATATGCCGAATCAATACGAGTACTCACTGCAGTTTTTCAATCGTTTCTATCGGCCGGAATACGCAACCCTTGTCGTCGTCGGCGATGTGACTCCAGAGCGCGTGAATGATCTAGCGGAAACATATTACGGAGATTGGCAGACGGGCAACTACATATCGAATGTGCCGGTTGAGCCGACTCAATTGGCCACGCGCCGCGTGCATTTGCAGAATGGGGCGATTCCTCCTCACATCAGCCTGAATTACAAAGGTCCGGCTTTCAGTGACAGTGAGATCGACATGCCGGCATTGGACGTGCTCTCGCAAATTCTGTTTTCGAACACCTCGCCGCTCTACCGAAAGCTTGTGTTGGAAGAACAAAAAGTACGATTTATTAGCGGTGGTGCTGGCGATTCACGCGACCCTAGTCTGTTTAGCATTGATGCCTCGCTGATCGACAAAGCGGATATGCAATATGTGAAAGACGAGATTGTGAAAGCGATCGATGCGGTGCGTATAGATGGCGTCGATCTAGCTACGTTGAGCAGTGTTAAGTCGAATCTGAAATATAGCTTCGCGATGAGTATCGACAATCCGGCGGCTATYGCYAACTCTCTGGCGCACTACATCATGCTGACCGGTGAGCCSGAGTCCATTAAYAGGCTGTATGCYCAGTATGACAGGGTGAGTGTGGATGACCTGAAAGACGTTGCAGCGAAATACTTCGTCGAGAGCGGTTTAACGATTGCCACTATCAGTGAAGATGATRTCGGAGGAGTGCTCTGATGAATTCACTTCTTAGTGCTAGAAAAAYATTTTTCGCTGCACTTTTCTTTTSTGTTTGTRCGGTKTTYTCGCTGCCCRCTTTYKCCCAAGAGCTGGTSGAGCTGAAGCTGCCRAACTCYAATAAAGTAGTCATCAAGCTGATGTTTAAGAATGGCTCCATTAGTGATGAGCAGGGCAAGGAAGGCATTAATCAAGCGGTGTCTGAGTTGGTGGTGCAGGGCGGTACGCGCGAGCTGAGCTACAGTGACATACAGGATCGCATCTATCCCATGGCGGCRCGSTATGGCGTCAATTCCGATAAGGAAGTYACCGTGTTCTCCTTCGAAGTGCATCAGGATTATCTGGATGAGTTTTATCCGATTCTAAAAGGCTTAATCTTAACTCCGCGCTTTTCCGAAGATGATTTTTCCCGSGTGATGGTGAATCAGCTGAACTATGTGGATCAGGTGATYCGCGCTTCCTCGGACGAGGACTACAGCAAGGTGGCATTGGAAGAYCTGYTGTTTCGCGGAAATAATTAYCAGCACATGAAGCAGGGCACGTCAGAAGGAGTCGGTAATATCACTCTTGTWGACGTGAAAGCACACTACCAGCAACTGTTCACCAAAAATAATCTGACAATAGGTATTGCAGGTAACTACAGCGATGGATTCCTGCAACAATTAGTACAAGACATGGCTACATTACCCGATACTACGCCGCTACTTCCCGAGCCGGGTGTGGCAAGAATGCCGAATGGCATCGAGGTAGAAATAGTGGCGAAGGAGGGTGCCTTCGGTTCAGTTATTTTCACCGGCTTTCCGCTGAACCTGACACGTGCCGACGATGATTTTGCAGCATTGATGGTGGCGAATTCCTATCTGGGTGAACACCGTAAGTCCTACTCGCGGTTGTACGAGAAAATTCGTGAACAGCGCTCAATGAATTACGGTGACTACTCGTATATCGAATGGTATGAGAATGGCGGGCGGAATATGTTGCCACCTTCTGGTGTGCCGCGTTCGTCGAATTATTTTTCTATGTGGGTGCGTCCGGTACAGATTGCGGAACAGTTACGTCAGCAGTATCCCGAGTTGGCAGATATAGAAATCGGTCATGCTCATTTTGCTCTACGCATGATTGTGAAAGAGCTGGCGGTGCTGGTTGAGAGTGGGCTGAGCGCTGAAGATTTCGAGGCGACCAGAGACTTTCTGTTGAGTTATACCAAGCTGTACGCACAGACGCCTTCTTCCCGACTAGGCTATCTAATGGATTCGAAGTTTTACGGCCGCGATGACTATCTGCTCGAACTGGATCAGTTGCTGAAAATGCTGACACTTGAGGATGTGAACCAGGCGATCAGAAAATACTGGCAAACTGACAACATGTTCGTGACGATCATAACCGACGTCAGTGAGGCGCAGCCGCTGGCAGATAGCCTATTGAACAACTTGGCGTCGCCAATGAGTTATTCGAATGTTGTGCGAGATGGTCTTAGCGAGGCTTTGCAACAGGAAGATGCGCTGGTTGCCAATTTCCCTTTGAATATTACTTCGGTCAAAATTGTAGATTCCAAGGATACGTTTCAATAATGGGATTGAAAGTAGACTTCGTTTTTGGAATTCAACGAGTGGAAAGATTGCTCACGCATAGAGTGTGAGGAGCCGTGCTTTCTAAAAGTTTCTACAACTTATGGTGCAGCTAGTATCTATCTGATGCCTGCAATATTAGACTCATCTTGCTGGCTCGCTAGATATTCTTCGTAGTTACCTTGAAAATCTATCAATTTCTGACCCTTGATTTCAATGATTCTGGTAGCTAATGACGATACAAATTCTCTATCGT
>JAESUV010000187.1 GCA_016762975.1 Gammaproteobacteria bacterium
CTACTGATATCTTCGATCCATTCGATAATCTGAATCTGAAGGGGCCCGAGACAGAGTCACTATTTCCTGAGCCAGTCCAAATTGACGCGGGCGGTTGAATGTCTCCATACTTCCCTTTCAAGAAGGACTCCAATTTTTCGTACGTTCGCACTTCGTCAATAGAGAATGCAGTGAATGGTGCGCTTACAATTTTTCTTGGAACGTAGCTCGATTGAACTGTTTGTTAAGGAGCCCGACCATACTCTCGCAAATCGATGGTATAACTAGGGTCGAGTGCGTCTGGTCCGGCATCGCAAGTAATTCCTAGAGTGGCAGCATCTAAGTATTCTTCTAATATCTGAAAATGATATAGCCCAAATTCTGCTTCGATACTGGAACTAAAAACCTGCTGCCCTTGATCGTTGAAGAACTGTATCCATACACCGCGAAGAATGCAGGCATCAAACTGACTCAAATCAACCTCAAAAAGAAACAGAGGGTATGGGTGTCGGTGCTCTTTCTCTGCGTCCACAGCTGAGATCACTATATCTAGGTTTTCTACTTCAGCCGGAGATAACTGAGTCTGTAGGCCGCCAATAAATGTTGCTCCAGCAGCTGCGATTACTAGGGAAATACTCATGCAGGCTCCTTAACATTTATATAGTGCCGTAATTATTCGGATGTATTCTTAGATAGAAATCACGGTAAGACCAAACACAAACATGAGCAAACCCATGGAGCCTGGAATTGCATGTGCAAGCAATGCAGGGCACTTCAATATATCTCTTAATGGCGAAGTGAAAAAGTAAGGATCAAATTCTTCGAGCTTAGCTTTCATAAAATACCAATAGCTCCAAAGTGACGCAGTAAGAGAAATTAACAGTAATTCAACACCAAATGAATCAACCAGAACTATCAATTCAAGCCCAATTCCAAGTTCTGGCCCCGCTATTGCTAAGCAAAAGATGATGATGGCGATCTTGTGAAATTTGCTTATTCGCATGTAACTGAATCCATTTTCTTTTGTCCCGTTGCGGTTTGTTTATCATGTGTTGTGTCACAATCGCTTAAAATTACCCATTTTGCAATTGGCTGCAATCCTAGATATGGTAATCCCAGCTACGGTATAAGCAGATACGAATATCGTGCTGCCTTCTTTACCTGTTACTGAAAATCCTCGCATGAAGGCTCGCTCAATTGGGTTGTCGTAAGTGACGTGAGCACCATCCAATCCGCACCGTATTTCATCAGAAGACAATGCTGGAGAATGACTTCTATCTACAGGAAAAGTAGCTATACCGAGCGCAAGCAAAAGAAAAAGGCAAAATGGAAATAGTCTACGTCTTGCCACTGAATTTCCCTTTTTTCGATTCACTGATTCCAAGTATAAAATTGACTGTTAGCGCTGTATAGGGCTGAAAATGGCGGAATTATCACGCGTATAGCCCTCAGCTAACAACCTGAATTGGAGCTCATAATCAGATTCTCCTGAGTTAAGAACTGATAACCTTCCAATCAGATTTAAATTCGACTCGGGAGATTTAGTCCATGTTCCATTTGCGCTTAGAGACCCTACAACCTCAGAGTCGAGCTCCCATCCTTGCGCTTCAATTTGATCAGCAAAAAATCTATAGACCTCTTCTATATCTTGGTCGGTTGTAATTGAGCCATCGGTTTCAACAGAGTTTCCACTACTCGAAGTTCCTCCGCTAAGGAAAGCCGCTCGAGGACGATTCTGGGATTCTGGTATTTCCAGCCGAGGTAAGTATTGACCAATTCCAAAAGGTTGTGAGTATTGCCCGTATGACGCCTGCTGCATCGCAATTTGCTGCTCGCAGGTGCCTTGCCGGTTACTGCGAATGACAGAAATACTAGTAGATAGGTAGTTTGTGCCCTCTCCAGACGAATATCGGAGAGTGAGGTAGCCAAGATCATCATGGCACATGTTCTGCGCACGCCCCATATTGATTAGAGGGGGCGAAATAAACCCTACTTCCTGCCTTTGTCGAGAGAATGTGGGTAATTGCACCCAATCCTGAACTTCAAATACTTCGATCATCGATTGGAGGGCTGCGTCTTCGTCTGTATCAGTCTTAAAGACGACTCTAAGTGTAGTCATCTGGTATACGCTTCCAACTACAGAAAAGCCTGTAGGAATTGGGAAATCTGGAAATTCTTCAGCTATATCAGAATAAATGGCAAACCGATCTTCGTAGTACGCGTTGAACAATGCTTCTACTGTCTCGACTGGAATGGAGTCTTCAAACTCTGTATCAGCTAGAGCAGAGTAACTTGTAAGAAGTATGAGAAAAAAGCAGGTAGACCGTAACCTATGCATCAGGCACTCCTTCAATGTCAGTGAGGGCAATACTTACAAGAATATCCCCATTTTCGTGGTATTGTAAGCGCTACTTTATACCTGTCAAAAGCAGCGCATGGACGGCCAAATGAGTTGAATCTCAACATCCATTTTGGGCCGATTTTAGGCTTTTGATAGTGTCGCGGTATAAGCTTATGTAGTAAGAAATGTACTCACTGAGGCTAATATAGGCTCAATTAGACTAGTTATAGAAGCTGACCAAGGCCGCAAGTCATTGATTTATAAAGGGTACAGTGTTGTCCCGTGAACCTTCGAACCAGTTGGTCGGGAGTTCGAATCTCTCTGGGCGCACCAAACTAAAAAGCCCTCCATTGGAGGGCTTTTTAGTTTGGTAGGCTCAGAAGAAAGAACTCCCCAGTTCGAAAGCTGCGTAGCAGCGCAGACAGCCGAAGGCTGCCCCAACGGGGTGAGGTATTTGGCTAAGCCAAATTACGAATCAATCTCTCGTGTTGATGCAGCGCATTCCAAGAAAATAAATCTGTCCCCGTTCTTTCTTCAACAAGCGTGCGCGCTGGGTCGACCTGATTAATCAACTCAAACAGTCGAATGAGCTTGTTATGTTCCGTGACTCGGGAGGTTGGTTTCTTGCCAAGGACGGATATTCTTGAGTTCCGCTGCCAATTGATCTTCGGCAACTTCGGTATCAAATGCTGCTTGGGCTCGCAGCCAATAGCCATTGGAAAGGCCGAAGAATTTGCAAAGCCGTAGATCGGTATCTGCGGACACAGAGCGCTTTCCCGAGACTATTGCGCCAACTCGTTGTGCGGGAACCTCGATTTCTTTGGCCAAGCGATACTGAGAAATGCCCATTGGGTCTAGGAATTCTTCTTTTAGTAGCTCGCCTGGAGATACCGGTTGTAGTTTTCTCATAAAATTGACTCCTAGTGATAATCCACTATCTCCACATCAGTTGCCCCCGCTTTGCTCCAGCGGAAACAAATTCTAAATTGACTATTAATTCGTATACTGTGCTGTCCTTTTCGAGTGCCTTTTAGTGCTTCAAGGCGATTTCCTAGAGGAACCCTTAAATCAGTGAGAATTACGGCAACTTGCAGCTGTCTTAGCTTGCGAAGAGCGACCCGTTCAAAGTTCACAAACCTTCTGATTCGGCGACCATTGGATAGCGCCTCTGTATCAGAACATTTGAAAGATGTAATCATCATCAAATAGTAACGCTGTGCGTTAATAACGTCAAGCGTTACTAGTGTGGGCGTTAGCTCCGCAGACAGCCCCTTTGAGTCATGATGCGAGGACCTGAAGTCTTAACGCAATTAATCGACGGCGATAATAAAATTGCGTAACTCATATCCTTTTACAGTTTGATTGTAAGTCACAGTTGGGGGCTGTTCGATTCTTAGCCCTTCTAGCCTGAGAATGCGGCGTAGAAAAATATCACTTTCCTGAATGGCAATGTAAGCGCCAGAGCAGCGATGCGCTCCATCACCGAAGCTCATAACATATTGTGAGACTTTGGGGTTGCGGGCTGCCATTTTTCGATTAGGACAACGGTGTAACGGCTGTTGCCCAACTATCGATTCTTCTCCATTTATGGCGTAAAGATGGAGTTCAATTAAAGAACCTGCAGCAATGATGACCTTTGAGGTTTGATGATCCAGAGTAAGGTCGGCGGTTGTTCGCCTGTACAGGCTCCCAACCACGGGCTCTAGTCGCAGCAGTTCATGCAAAAACGTGTAGCGAGTCTCCTGGTCGGCCGTAAGCATAAGCTGATGCAGCTCACGGTTCTTCAGGCAGTGCCACATTGCCACGCAAATAAATTCGGAAAAAACTAGGGGACACTAACAAGATAACAACTTAACTACCGTGCGCACTAAACTATCTATTTCCTGTCGACTCGGATATACCGAGAGCTCTGTGGCCAGCTATCCGGCTAAGCCCCTTTAAGTTGTTATCTTGTTAGTGTCCCCAGGGTTTGTGCACGCGCCCATAGTGTAGTGGTCAAGTAATATTGGCCACCAGTTTATGGTTAAGCCAGTACTTCTTCTCTGGCTCGTTTGGCGATAGTTCGCCATTATCCGATGTGGCCTTACATGACGGTAATAGCCAGTTATGTAATTGTTCACCGCAAATTTTGATTCGAAATGGATTGATCGCCAGGTGCCAGTTTCTGTAGTACAGGAGAAATTGGAGCTTGTTTTAGTTAGTCTGTTGCATCCAGGAATTACAGATTTAGGCTAGTATTGCGCGATGTTTCGCTGGAAAACACGCCAGTAATACCATTTCGCAACGACCTGTTCAGTACCGTCTTCAGCTACGATTGTCGTAATCGGGTCTCTACCGATAATCTCAGCAAGTTCGACAGGGTCGTGGACCAGCGCCGCTGTCATATCATAGATCTTACCATCGATCTTTATGCGCAAACGTGGGTCACGTTCGACGTTTGCCCACCACCTTTTGAAATGGGGGAATCCTCTTTCCAGTCTGGTTCCTCTTGCACTGCCACCTATATAGAGTTTGTCGCCACGGGCAGTTGGAAGAGCCGTAACCGAGTGGGGTATGCCGTACCAAGTACGAGTCTCAAGCATGATAGTGTTACCCAGTTCCGGATGATTCACGTCATAGACCCAATCCCAGTCAGCCACGGGGTCACGCACATCCTCTCCCGATAACCATAGGCCGGGCCAGGTCATCCGGCCTCTTTGGTTGTATTCCTCAGTGGTGTAATCCATGTACTCGGGGTCGAGCCCGGTTATGCGCAGAGTCAGCAGGGTGATAAGCAGAAGGAATCCAAGGCCAAGCAGTCCTTTCCCGAATTTGCCCATGACTTCTTGCCTCCCTGTTGTGTAAAGAGTAGTAAATGATTATAGGGAGTATGGGTCGCCGAGGAAACTGTCATGACAATGTGCTGGCCGAGAGCTTTCCAGTTGCTGAAGTGAGAGCGAACTCGACGACAAATCTAGCCTACAAGAGATGCAGCTAGGAATGATATTTTTGATCACATTGAAATGTTTCATAATAACAAGCAACGGCAGAGTCCCAATAATCAGCTGTCGCTTGTAAAGGTTGAAGAGCGTTATCAACAGAGGCTGCTAGGTACCTAAAGAAATGATAGAGGCTCAGTCGGCATTCTACCGTTGGGCCTCGTATGTCTTCCTCTTATCTCCCTAATTGTTAGGAGCGCTCTGGTACACCCCGAAATGCACATAGGGCGCAGTGGATCGTTGTCCTCTGCTCACGTTGCTGGGCACCTGATGTTTTACTGGCTTCAAACTCTTTAGATAAGCCGCAATTGCGAAGGCGTCTTCCTCGGTTATGTTCACGAAGGCAGGCCAAGGCATGACGGGGAGGCTTCGCGAGCTATGATCTGTAGTACCAACCCTTATCATTTGCACTAGCCTGTTCATAGTCCAGCTGCCTAGACCCGTTTCCAAGTCGGGTGTCAGATTGGGTGGGTAGACAATGCC
>JAESUV010000119.1 GCA_016762975.1 Gammaproteobacteria bacterium
AACCACGCATTACGTAGATCCATTGGATCAGACTTGGGCATGGTCAATGCAACGATCTCTGCACCAAGCTGTCGTAGCACTTCAATAACTTCATGAATAGCATCCACCAGAGCTGGATTAGTCCCAAAGCTGAGATAATGCTCATCAACTCCAATTCGCATACCGGTAAGCTCGCCCGTCAACGATTCCGTGATTTTTGGAACCGAGTCTCGAAGTGAGCTGGTATCGCAATTGTCGAAACCCGCGATCGCCTCAAAGACAATTGCCGCATCTTTAACGGAACGCGTCATGGGGCCAATATGATCGAGAGATGCTGCCAGCTCCAAGACACCATATCTACTCACTCTTCCGTAGGTAGGTTTGAGGCCAACCACGCCGTTTGCCATTGCCGGATAGCGAATCGAGCCTCCTGTATCGGTGCCAAGTGAGGCAAAGCACAGTCCAGCTGCGGTAGCGACTCCCGATCCACTAGAAGAAACGCCAGCCCACAGGTTCTCTCCCCAGGGATTAACTGGAATAGGAAAGTCACGGTGATAACCGGATAGTGCGCCTTCGGTGAGATTTAATTTACCCAGAATCACCGAGCCGGCCTCACGCAGTTTACGAACTACCGTCGCATCATAATCTGGCACGAACTCGCGAAGCACATTCAGCCCGCCCATCGTGCGAGTTCCAGCCGTAAAACAGAGATCCTTCACGGCGATGGGTACGCCATGCAGCGGGCCCTTGTAATTGCCTGCTTGTATTTCCTGCTCGGCTTCGCGCGCCGCCTCCCTCGCTTGCTCAGCCATAACAGTGGCATAACTCATAAGTCGTCCATCGACAGAGCCTATGCGGGATAACAGCTTTTCTGTCAGCTCGACAGGAGATATCTCGCCACCGCGTATCGCTTCTGCGACGCGACTAAGGCTGCGATAGTGGATTGGATCTGAGAGAGAATCGCTCAACCGTTAAAGCTCCTATACAGTGATTTTTAATTCAGACACAAGCTAGCATAATTCCTGCCGAAGCATTAGTGACACCTGTTTCCGATGTAACGCAAAAATCAGTATCGCGCAAAATTGAGCCCCACCCAAACTTGCACACTATTTCTTGCCAGTTTGTAACAGAAGTATTGGTTTTGAGCCATTTACCAGTACAATTCGGTCTCAAATAGTTCAAGCGAGGCATGACGACTCGCTATTGCAAACAGGCCTTTTTCGTATGTTTCTTTTTGCTCGACTTACCGACTTCCTAGCAGCCTCATTACCTAAAGCGAGTAAGCGCCAGGCGATCCATATTGGAGCGACTCTACTGTCTCTATTGATACTAGCAGTACCACAACAGCTGCTAGCTCAAAACACCAATGGAGAGAGTTCGACTGTCGTATACCCTGCTGAATATTTCTCTCAGTGGGCTCCTATCACTGCCAAAGACATGTTGGAGCGCATACCAGGGCAGGACAGCTCCTCTCCTCGCGGTGGTGGTGGCGGCATTCCCGGCGGCAACCCTTCYTCKGGAGGCCGCGGTCTAGGCGGTGGTAATAGTGGTGGCAACGAGATACTCATCAATGGCAAGCGAACYGCAGGAAARAAYAATCAGACCAGCGACTTGTTGGCTCGCATCAGTGCTGACCAAGTAAAAGAATTTCAGATTATACGTGGCACCTCCGGCGATYTGGATGTRCGCGGTAGCGGTCAGGTCGTCAATGTAGTTCTTCTCGAAGAGCTATCATCGAGCAGCATTTCCTATGAGGCGAATGTACGCCGAGCACAGGATGGTAAATAYGTTCCAGGTGGTGCGGCGTCGATAGGCGGTCAGAGTGGYAAACTAAAYTATCTCCTCAGTGCMAGTGCRCGCCCAAACTACCGCAACACRATTAACCGAGAAAACAGYCGGCTGGGCGATTATTCGATCAACGACCGAGTCGTTGARGAACGAACACGCGACCAGATAAACAACGAACTCAGCATGAACCTCGGGTACGAYTTCAGCAGYAACAGCAGCTTTCGTGTYAATGCWCTRTACGCGGTTCAGGACGCRCCTACSGACGTAGAYCGTTTCACTACAAACCTGCGRGTTCAGCCCACWACCCTGACCAYCGAACGAGAAKAYCTTCCGTCAGATAGAGACAACTGGGAGATCGGCGGCGACTATGAATTCACRCGAGCGAATGGAAGCCGRTTCAAACTATTAGCTATTGYGAATCAAGACAACCGCGACAYCACTAGAGARCGATTTTTGCTTGAYGCCRCTGGCGCYGAAGAAAAARACCTCTTWCTGAATGCCAMSAGCGTCACTGAAGAAAARATTGTGCGCGGCTCTTACACGATGGATATCTTCGATGGCCAGAATATAGAATTTGGACTTGAACGCGCGCAAACAACATTGGACTCGTCGCTCGCCTTAGGACTGCTGGTCGATGGCGGCACTACCTCCACTGCAACTGGCGGATTAACACCTCAGAGTGTTTCGAACGCGAATTCTACAGTTGAAGAAATTCGTTACGAGCCGTTCATTATTCATAACTGGATCATCAATTCAAAGATGTCTCTGGAGAGTACGCTCCTGTATGAGACTTCCGAAATTTCTCAATCTGGTGACGTATCCAACACGCGGGACTTCGATTTTGTGAAACCGAAGATCGACTTTCGCTACAACTTAACACCAGCCTTGCAACTACGCGGCGGCATAGAGAAAATCGTAAACCAGCTTAGCTTCGCAGACTTTGTAGCGGTGAACGATGAGGAAGACAACGATGCCGCCACACAGGCAGGCAACGCTTCGCTTAGACAGCAATCGCAGTGGCGTTATACTTTCAATTCTGAATATCGGCTGCCTAACGATGCCGGTGTACTTACTGCCGAGATTTTCTATGCAGAGCACGAGGATGTCATCGACCGACTGGATGTCACCACCGATGAGACCAACTTGCGTTCAGCAAATGGCAATATCGGCGATGGCGTGGAATACGGCTTGAATCTGAATGCGAGTATCCGCATGGGCATGATAAACCTGCCCAATTTACTAGTTACCACCGGCTTAAATCTTCAAGATTCTGAAGTAACAGACCCTTTCCTTGGCATCGACCGACGCTTTCAATTGTATCAGCGTGGCCGCTTTACTCTAACCTTCCGACACGACATACCCAAGTGGCGAATGAATTGGGGCATGCAGTACTTCGATCGAATCGATGGCGGCATGTTCCGCTACGACGTAGACGATATCGAGTTCAATGTTGGAGAGCCGCGGGTGAATTTTTTCTCCGAAATTAGAGACGCACGCGGGATCACTTATCGCCTAGACCTAGGCGCGCTGACCGACGGCTCACAATGCAGGAGGCGCTCCCGCTTCGTGGGGCGCATATCCGCCAATATCCTCGAAGAGATTGAATCACGCTGCACGAGCACGGGACGCGAAGTCAGTTTTAGGGTTAACGGCACCTTCTAGCAAGGGTATTCGCGCTCACTCCGGACAGAAGGTTACTGACTACTCAACTGGCACACTGACCGGAGTACCTACTGTCCGGATCATGTGAACAAGAAACTTCGCTGTCTCGGTGTCGCTCGCGTTCTGTGAAACCGTATGAACATTGTCAGGATTCTCGTAGAACATTTCGCCGGGAGATAGAGTTACCATCTCTCCCCCTGCTACCTGCATATTGACCTTACCTTCCAACACATAGACAAACACATACGCATTGTGACGATGCGGAGCCGAGCCTTGTCCTGGCTCGAGATTAACCTCCAGCACTAACATCTCTTGATTTTCCGCTAACGCAGGCAAAGCAACATTTAGCGGTAGTCCATCTGCAGCCATAACATTGACTACAGGAAAACTTAGAAAGCCCAGAAGAATTAGTTTGATGAATAATTTTTTCATGTTTATTCCTATCATATTTGTGGAGCGCGCTAATGAATCGCCTTCAATACTTCACGCGTTAGATCCCATTGACTGAAACCCTGCCGACCATAATCCAAACCGCGGCGAACGATCACCACATTATGCGAGGGAACTACAACCGTGTACTGGCCGCGATTCCCATTCGTCGAATAGGCATCAGCAGGTATGTCAGTACGACCCTCCGGCACTAGCCACCATTGACCACCATAGATACCACCGATGCCGACCGTCGCCGGAGCTGGCGTGCGTGAAAATTCGATCCACTCTTCTGAAATTATCCGCTCACCGTCCCAGAGACCATCTTGCAGGTAGAGCAAACCAAAGCGTGCCAGATCGCGCGCATTTGTATAGACCTGACTACTCAGAATAAAATCACCGAAGCGGTCTGTACTTACTAAAGTATTGCGCATGCCGATGCGATCGAATAAAGCTTTGCGGGGAAATTCCGCATAGGCCTTCTCGCCACCAAGCGCCTGCTTCATTGCATATACCCCGAGCAGGTTATCGTAATTCTCGTAGTCCCAATACGTGCCCGGCTCGCGAATCAAGGCGCGGCTCCGTGCACCGACTACCGAACTTGAGCCCGCCCAGTAAGACAATCCTGAGCCGGTGGCATATTCCATCCCTCGGTTGTCTATAGGTTCCAAGCCACTGGACATATTCAACACATGACGTAGCGTTATCTTGTTTCTAGGATCAGTCTCCGGCGAGCGATTCTCCGGATACCAGCCAAAGCCTAATGGTTCGTCCAATGCCATGCGCCCATCATCTACCAACACACCGATGAGCGTGGAGGCGATACTCTTTGCAGTCGACCAGGTACGGGTACGGGTAGATATTTCGATACCCGATCCATAGCGCTCCAGAATTATCTCGCCATCGTGTACGACAATAAGGCTCAGAGTATCCTGCTCCGGCGACTCTCGATCGAAGGCCCAGTCACTTGCGGCTTGTAAGGCACTGGAATCAACATTCCCATGGGAACCGGTATTCTGGATCAAGTCGCCATTTGGCCACGGAATTTGTGCCGGATCACCGTCAGGGTAAGGCAGCGTTAACTCGGGAAGGCTATCGATATCGGCTAGAGTCTGATCCGGCGGCAATATCACACAGCCGATGCCCTCGCGAAATACAGCGCGCATCGTAGGCACAGCACCCGCTTCCCCCACTTCAACCGCCTGCAAATCCCACTCAACATTATAGTCCCCACCATCAGCCGTGCCGATGGGATTGCTTAGGAATGCGAGCTCCTGCTCGAACACCTGCTCTAGTGTACGGCTGCCAGTGAACAGGCCATTACACATGAACACAGCTTGCTGCCCTCTAGCAATCAATGCCCGCTGCGGAGCCCAATAGTCATAGTTATCCTGCTGCTGAGCGTAGCTCTGAGATGGCAGCAGGAGACTAAAAAGCGAAAGAAGAATTGCTAGGTTTTTCATGAGCTCTCCTCGAATTGATTCGTTCTAGAATAGGAGCTATTTAACTAGGTGTCCAAGCTATTCGATTCGATAGGCCTCTGGATAGCCCTCTGGATAGACTTACTCCCTAGATAGCGCAACCCTACCCTAGCGACAAATTTACGGGACCTAAGCATCGATGACTGCTAACGACAACAATAAAACCACTACACTCAAAGACGTCGAGCAACTCAGCACCTGCACCGGGCTCCCTCTCCTACGTTTTCTGAATATGTCTTGGCCTCTATGTTGGCGGTCCCTGGACTTATAAAGTAACTAAAGCCTAGGGCTATTTAAAAGAACTCACGTATCAAAATCACTCGCATCATGCCTCTCCGCTAACTGATACTCTTCCGGCCCCCAGACTCGATTTACCCGGCGGCCGCGCTGCACGGCTGGACGCTCTTCGATC
>JAESUV010000261.1 GCA_016762975.1 Gammaproteobacteria bacterium
GACCCCCAACCGCCCCAATACTTAATCATGTTGCCTTCGCGATCAAATTTTACGATTCGCGCAACCGTTGATGCATTGGCATCGGGGTTCTGGCCACTGTGCCCATCGCCTACATAGATGTTGCCATCGGCATCAGTAACTACGTCACAGGGAGTTTCCAACAGAGCATCTGTTCCGTCGCCAGCCACACCCGGTTGGCCCAGAGTTAATAACACCTCGCCCTCTGGGCTTAATTTGTAAACTGCATGCCCCATTCCAGCCGTCGCTGGGTTGTCCGCGCGCGGGCCCTGCCCATCCGTGACCCAAATATTGCCGTCACGGTCTACATGTAGGCCATGGGGAAACAGCATCAGACCGCCGCCTATAGAAGCAACGATTTTGCCACTGGGGTCGATTTTCACGATGGGATCAACAGTAGAACCAATGCAGCTGTTCGCACCGCAGCGATCGATTGCCCAGAGATGCCTGCCATCTGGGTCCATATCGACACCCGCGGTAGAACCCCACTCGCGCCCATCGGGTAAGCTTGCCCAATTGTCCACCGTGGAAAAGGGATTCGGCCTTTGATTAATTGGCTCKAGCTGAGCGAATAGGGAGCCGCTAACTAGRATTGCCAACAGTGAGACAARTATAGAAATGACGARAKGATTTTGTGTATCAGTATTAGAAACAGTGTTCATGATTAACTCTCTSNNCTGCGAAGTGTTTAGCAAAATKTATTCTGRCCGGACAGCATANGGCCAGCAATKCTGGAGGYAGTGACGRCYCAYCWSTCAAAACAGATTAAATCAGCAAACTGGCGATTGCAATGAGCCACATCAASGACTAACARTACTACCCATTACACCYGTTCRCGGTGGCCTCGAGTATCACTATTTAGTCGCNAGAAWTRNCCTAAGYAGAACGRARCACTCGCCGACAAATTCGGCGMGTGYTAGAGAGACRAATNGNAAAAAANAAACCTAACAACTGTAGCAAAAAATTCTACTATTTCCKGCCAGCTAGRTGAGTATCAACTAACGCGTCACYGTAACGTTGACGTTCTGGTAGGTAAATAGAGATCCGTCGCTAGCGATACCACGCAAAACATACTCGCCAGGCKSATCAAAGACGACCTCCGCTGTCCAGCGGCCGTCTTCAGGCGGCTGAGGAATCCCAAACGGCGGTGACCACGGTGAGTTCGCGTACATTCGGGTATCGGTATAGGTCTTAAACTGGGTTGGCTCAAAATGCGCCTGCGCCGCTGGCCCTCGATATACCGTCCAAGAGAAACGCAAACCCGGCCCACTAATTGCCACAATCGAAGATGGTGGTCGATACAGTTGATCAATTCCCTGACGTTGAGGCCGATCGCGACGCGCCGGAAGATTATCAGGATCACTAGCTCTTACCGCTAGGCTAAGCGGCTCTCCCACACGTGCGGAGCGAAAACTTTCTCCCTCGACACGCAGCTCAGGAGGAATATTCGTTCTCAGCGAATCGCTAAGGCTGCCATAGTTACCACCCACCTCGGTCGAGATTACCTGGGCGTCGATTTGATAGTCAGGTTTTAGCGTGCCGTAGGCACGATTAGTCTGACCCTGAGTCCTTAACGTCCACACCAGCTCATTCTCAGCAAAATCTGCGGGCACGTCGATGGTGAATAGAAAGGGGTTACGCCTAGGATAGAAGTGGGTCGGTTGCCCCCTATCCGCCGTAGCAAAATCAAAATCATCCTGACTTAGGTCGTCTAATTCGCCGGGCGCCACTGTAGAGAAATAATTCTCAGAGCTGATGGAAACATCAAATTGCTGTTCCCAGTTAGTATTCATGTAACCAAAGAACATCTTGAATGTCCCGTCTTCGTTTGGCCACCACCCCTCGAATGCAGGCGAGGTAATCTGACCGCGCAGCTGCATAAATCGAGTCTGGGAATGCGCAGACTGGCCTATTAGCAAGGGAACGAGAAATGCTATGAGCAGTGAAGTGTTAAGCCATGAAAATTTAATTTTTACTGTACTCATCACTAGTCGTTTCCTTGTACTAACGAAGATTCCATCGGCTCAGGCGCCCAACACAGAGGACAGCCAACATTGTAGTCGTTTCGATCCTTCATATTAGCTCGTCTTGTCGCCATCTCTGCCTGAAACTGTTCTTCGGTAAGCGACACGGAGTAGCCGAGATCAATAAACATATTTGAAACCGAACGACGCCCTCCACCTGCCCAGTTTCGAGCATCAGCCAAATTTGGATTCGCTGCAGTCGTGTCCAGAAAGCCTATAGTGTGCAATATGGTACCTTTGGGAAGGAGTGGCGCCCAATCATCCTCATAGACATATTGCTTTACCCAGTTGTGGTCGTAGCCAACACAGTTCAGCGTGAATTGGTTATGCCCCCATATTGCTTCCAGGCACATGCGCACTCCCGGTGCATGCAGATGCGGCTCGAAGGCGATAATCTTAGTGTGTTCTTGCAGCACCACATAGTTGTGGAATTCCTGATTCGCCTTGTTCGGCACTACATCGATGTCGATTCCATTTCCTGTGCGCGGACCCCGACGACTGTACTCGGGTTCGTAGCCTACCGGAAAGAACTTGATACCAAATTCAACATAGGCCGATGTTTCACGCCCATTGGAATGCATGTGTGTGGCACCGAGGTGCAACGCCGAATTTGCAGGAAGCAATCGCCCGGCTTTCTCTGGAAAAATGTCCGCATTGCGGCCAACCTCATGAATAGGCCAGTTAACCACATCGCCGACAACCTCAGACCCGTCTTCACTTAGAGCGCCGCTGCTATAAGTCATGTGATGAACGATATAACGACCGCCAACGGTGCCGGTCACCCCATCGGCGGGAATGTCATTAACTTCGCGAACCTGTATGGCGGAAACATAACGATCTTCGGTTAAACCGGTAGGTACCAGACCAATATCACCCCACCAGTCTGGACCCACAGCAGGGCGAGAAAAATCGCGCGAGCGCAAGATTAGATCCGGCTCGCCAATTGTCCAGTCATTGCCGTTTTCGAACTCTAGAAGAGGCGGCTCATCTTCTGGGTTACCACGCGGAGCACCATTGTCCGCCCAAGCCTGAATCATCGCTAACTCGACATCCGATAGCGAGTAGTCATCTTTCATACGTGTTATGCCAATGTGCTTCTCTAGGAAGTAAGGGGGCATAGCTCCCATGCGGTCCCGTATCGCCGTGCGGTACTTAATCACCGGAGCCCAGGGGCGCACCTCATCGTAAGTCATTAACACCATCGGCCCGCCGCCACCAGGGCGATGACAACTCTGACAGCTACGCTGCAGGATTGGCGCAATATGATCAGCGAATGTCACCGACTCGGGGTCTATGCCAAAATCAGCCGAGTCATAGTAATGCGGCTGATGATTCGCCACGCTCGCATCATGTGCCTGCGCAGTGAGGGAAGATGAAAGTATTAATGCGATTAGAGATGAAACGATTACGAGAAGGCGTCTAGCGATCATGTCAGTTTTCCCTTGTTTACCCCTTAGCCGAAGCCTCGGGCATATGCTTAGTGATGGTTGTTCCTGCGTAGGGCAGCGCCTTAAATGAAGCTACAAGCCCATGTATAGCCGATCAGGATAAAATCTCTGGAACGAAAAGTCTACGAAATTGGCCTGTCCTACAAGGTGGCAAGTACGAGGCCACTCTCACTCTGGAAGCGCAAACGCAGTAAGCGTCGTTCCGGAGGGAATCAGCACATATTGGCGGCCGTCGAGGACATGAGTCATTGCCCCTGCTCCCCAGATACGTGAACCGGTCTGATAATGCCAGAGGTTCTCTCCGCTCTCCGCGTCGAAGGCCATAAAGTTGCCCTCATGATCCCCCGCAAACACCAGCCCTGCGGCAGTGCTCAACACCCCCCCAAAAGTCGGTGACGGATAGGTGAACTCCCAACGCAATTCGCCAGTTTGCACATCGAGTGCACGCAGAGCACCGGAGCCTTGCTCAGCGTCTATAAACACGACACCACCAAAGGAGGCCTGACCGGGCACTAGACTCGGTTCTTCCGGAACAAAAGTCGCGCAGGTTTCACGCGCCGTAAGGTAGAACAATCCTAGCTCAGGATAGAATGAAGGCGGCATGAAATTGGTGCTGCCCCAAGGATCAGGCACACAGCCCTTACTCCCGTCGTTCAACACTATCGGCCTGCCATCCTCGCCTATTTCCCGTGCCCAAGTCGTTGCCGTAAAGGGCTTGCCCAACAAGAATTCGCCAGACACCCGATCAAGCACATAGAAGAAGCCATTACGATTACCGACCATTACCACTTTGCGCGATTCACCCTGCCACTGGATATCCGCCAGTACCGGCATATGATTGGAGTCCCAATCGTTCAAATCGTGAGGCGTAAACTGGTAATGCCACTGCAACTCGCCAGTATCCGCATCTAGCGCCACTAGTGAGTTCGAATACAGATTGTCTCCTGGTCGGCTAGCGCCGTAATAATCCGGATTGGGATTGCCCACACCCCAGTAGATTAGGTTGAGCTCGGGATCAAAGCTCCCGTTCATCCAAGTGCCACCGCCACCCTTCGCCAGAATCTCCGGATCATCTGGCCAAGTCTCACTGCCGGGTTCGCCAGGCCCTGGTATCGTATTAAAGCGCCACAGCCGTTCGCCCGTAACTGGATCATAGGCATCAATAAAGCCGCGAGTCGCATACTCGCCGCCAGATACACCGGTGATGACCATGCCATTGATTACCAATGGGGCGCCGGTTGACGCATAACCAACTCGGTAGTCGGCTAGCTCAACATCCCAAAGGATGTCGCCGTTACGCCTATCGAACGCCAGCAAATGTGCGTCAAGCGTCGCCATGAACAGCCTGTTGCCAAGCATCCCGAAGCCTCTGTTAACCGGTGCGCTAGCACCATAGGTCAAATCATCGGGAAGATTGCGTCGATACTGCCAGAAACGGCGCCCTGTTTTTGCATCGATCGCCCAAGCGTAGTTATTCGAACCGGTTACGTAGAGCACGCCATCGTCAACCAAGGGTGTCGTTTCGAAGCCYCGACCTCGAGTTGTGGTGCCTGTCTGAAAAGTCCAAACCGGCCGCAGCAAGGCAACATTCTCTGTGTTTATTTGCGTTAAGGGACTGTGCCGCCTGNCACTGTAGTCACCCGAATAAGTTAGCCATCGAGAAGGGTCCGAAAARCCCTGTAAGATATCTTCGTAASCTGGCCCCGAGTCRTCTTGYGCCAGTRCAGCCAAGGCAGGAAAAAAYACGGCAATCACTACAAACGATGAATTTTTGACYAATCTTCTAAGAATTTGAGRACAAGCKGGAAATTGCTTCATTTATACCTGCGATATCAGCGCTGTTGATKAAGAAAACTTAAAATATCGTCGAGCTGYGWMWCACTCAATTGCCCTTCAAGAAAAGCTGGCATAAGTGAMTCKATRTCTCGATCTGAAGAGAGCAGCTCAGATTTTGCAAAGCCTCGCAGTCTCTGGCTACTGTCCAATATCTGAATAGAGAAGGCATCCTCACCTTTGATTATGCCGCTCACATTAGGAGCATTAGCCGTGCTCAGAATGATTGGTTTATAGCCTCGGCCGATGCTGAAACTTGGTTCACGCACCGAGCTGCGCAGTGCCGCCTGCGAGCGCCTCTGGGTGATACGCTGTAAATTCGGCCCCAGACTGCCACCACCAATACCAACTCGATGGCATTCGATACAATGCGTGGCAAACAATCGAGCGCCATTTTCAGAGTCTCCGGTAAATTCT
>JAESUV010000262.1 GCA_016762975.1 Gammaproteobacteria bacterium
ACCTTTATCATGCAGGGCATGCCCCAGATTGTTATAGGCATTCGCATAATTGGGCTTTATCTTTATAGCCTTTTTGTAGCTATCGATTGCGGCGTCTAGGTCACCTTTCTCTAGAAGGGTGCTGCCCAAATTGTTATACACTTCGGCGCACTCAGGGCTTATTTTCAAAGCCTGCTTGTAGCTCTCTATGGCGGCCTCTAGCTCTCCATTATGCTGCAGGGCAGCACCTAAGTTGTTCAGGGCGTCAGCGTTATCAGGACTATTGCGAACAGCCTGTTGGTAGCAGTCTATGGATGCTCTTAGGTCGCCCTTATCCCGAAAGGCATGCCCCATCACGTAATAGACTTCAGTATAATCAGGCTTGATTTTGACGGCTTGTTTGAAGCTACCTATAGCGGCATCTCGGTCTCCCCTCTGCTGCAAGGAAACTCCCAAGTTGGTATGCGCCTCAGCCATAACATCTACATCGTGGGGAGTATCGAGATGCCTTGACTCAGAGAGTAAAACAGTTCGATAGAATTGTTCGGCTGCGTGAAGATTACCTTCTTTGTGAGCGAGCACGCCGCGCTTCAGCGCTTGAGCGGCTGTAAGATTCATCATATGGACTACCATAACCAATTAATAAATACTAAATTAATACTTCGTAGGTTACGTCAGGTATTTTTAGCTACCTGAGAACGAGACAATGCACGCAACCAATTAATAGAACTACATTATTAATACTACTTAGGCTTTGGTGAGAATTAGACGAAAATTCACCTCGGCTATACTGCTAGTCTTACACAAAATAATTTTGTGATAAGACTGAATTAGCGTCAGGAATTATACTTACAAGAAAGGAAAAATAAAGAAACAAAGTGTTACTTATAACCACGGCACGTTAATGATTCACGCAAGAATATTGATCTAGATCATGACTTAGTAAATCACAAGCTAAATTATTAACTACCACTCATCTCGAAGACGGCGAAGGCCAACGAAAGTTGATTGATTATCCAATTTTCTTTCATCCGTATTCAAACTCGCGGCAATTCCCTTACGTACTTGCGCTTGATCCAGTCTAAAGAAAACGTTTATTTCTCGTTCTAAACCGATTGTGCTGACATAGCTTTCTGCGCTTAGCCCCGCCTTAAACTCCGCACGCAATGATTGCGCTGATTGATTGTCAGGCTCTCGGTCCAGCGTGAATCCCAAATTATTCTCAATATAATCATGCCCCGGAAAAACACGCACATCATCCGCCAGTGGGAAAATTTGTTCGACGAATGTTTGGTGCATGAGTTCAGGCGCGCCACCCAGGTCGCAACGTCCTATTCCCGCATTGAACAATGTGTCACCACAAAATAGAGCTGGGCTCTCTGACTCAGCGCCAGAGAAATACAAACAGATATGGCTCATGGTATGGCCTGGGGTATCCATCACTTTCAGATTTAGCTCACCACATTTCAATGTATCACCGGCTTGCAAACCTCTATCCACGTTCGGTATAGCCTGCACGGCCTCGACATGGGCTACCAATTCAGCACCCGTGGCTGCAATAACTGCCTCATTGCCACCAATGTGATCGTGGTGGTGATGAGTATTAGCAACAATCTTGATGCTCCATCCAAATTCTTTCGCAATTTGCAAACATAGAGCATGATCCAATGGATCAATAGCAATTGCCTCTAAGGTCTCTTCACAGGCAAGCAAATACATATAGTTACGCAAAGCATTCCGAATGGGTATTTGTCTAATTAACATGAGTTTTCCTGCCTTGATGGATATTGATCGATACCATCTTACATCTAAATCTACGGGGCTAGCAGCAAGAACATTGCGGAAATACCAGTAGACGCCTTATAACGGATGGCTGGATAAGCAGAGGCGGATATTTACTAAATTTAGCGCGAATTCCCCTGGTCGCGATAGATTGTTATCCTTGATGCAATTCTTAAGCCATTGCTTAACCCATTCCTCGCCCGACATTGTCGCAGACAAATATTCGGCATTGAAGTGACTCTGTTGAAATTTTACAACCTTCCCGCTTCTCCCAACGCTCGTCGCGTTGGAATTTTTCTCGCTGAGAAAGGGCTTGAAATCCCAATGGTACCTGTGAACATGATGACAGGAGAAAACCAAACAGATGACTATCTGACGAAGAACTTTCTAGGCAGAATGCCACTTCTTGAACTGGATGACGGTAAAACTTTTGCTGACTATTTAAATAGTAGTAGGCACAATACAAGAAAGATTAAACAGCCAAGGAATGACGATGACTTTTATTACAACTCATATCAAGTGGATCATGTTAATCACAGGCTTAGTCACCTGCAGCATGTTTCAAACATTCCTATTTCCTGAAAATGGTTTGAATATGTTATTCGGATCGAGTATAGATGGACCAATCGCTGAAATAGTAGTTAGGAATTGGGGAGCCCTGATAGGCATCGTCGGCCTGCTGCTTGTTTTTGGCGCGTTCAAGCCACATTCCAGACCGCTGATATTAGTTCTCAGCATTGTCTCCAAGATCACATTCATAGGACTTATCCTGATCTATGGAAATGACTATTTAGAAACTGCGAGTAGCGCTATTGCTTTCGATAGCGCTGCGATTCTTCTTTTTCTGATCTATCTAATTCATAATCGTAGAGAACTAACGTTCTGAAAAATAGTTTTCATACATAAGCCGCCCAGGAAAAATAAATCCGCAAAGCAAAAAATGACACGACGACACTTGTCTTGTCGATGAAAAATGCTCCTACTTACTCTAGCCTTTCTACCTGAGCGAAGAAATACCAAGGAGGCGGCTTATCTTTTTCAGAACCTACATATTCAAACTCGGTCAGGCTTAGCCCAACTTCCTTAAGCAAGCTTTCCAGCCCCTCAGAATATGACTCTCCCGTTGGTATACCAAACTGCAGCTTCTCACCGTAGTACTTAATAGCCTTGTGCATATTCTTGCTTAGCTTTTCGTAGGGAGGATGCCCCTCAATTATCCCAGTGGAGAAGTAGTCCACTCCTAGCACGCTCCCCTTTGCTAAAGTTGCGACTAGCTTTAAGGTGTCTCGCACGGTGCCTTCAACCAAGTACATGGTTACGCCTTCCCATAAGATATAGGTGGTCAGGTCAGGATTGAAACCTGCCGCCAATAGAGCTTCCATCCAGGTTTCTTGGTTAAAGTCTGTTTCTACAAATGCGACATGATCATGAGGAACAGCAGCCAGCTGCACAGCTTTTTTCTTCGCAGCGAGCGTCGGCGCCATATCCACTTCAAAGCATTGAATGTCCATACCCTCAGGCAAGTCGTAGCAACGGGTGTCATAGCCAGAACCCAGTACAACGATTTGCTTTACAGGGTTTTCAGTCCTGGTAATTGCTTTGTTTATCGACCTATCGAAAAAATCTGAGCGGTGAGACAGCATTGTCAATAAAGAAGAAGGACGCTTACCCGGATAATCTAGCATCGAGCCGGTATAGCCACTTAGCTTGCTGGCCAGCCATGTCGTATCTACTAAAAGGAATCGCACCAACTTGTTATAAGAAGGCAGATAGCCTGCGATCTTGTATGCAGCATCGTCTGGGCGAGTCCCTGCTATATGCATCATGAGTCGAGCACCGAAGGGTTCGTTCGCGGTACCAGAAATGTTCTGAGCAACGCAGAGGCGTCGCATTCGCCAAGTATATATTATGACTCCTACTATCCAGAGAGGTAGCATAAATACAATAAGAATTATGAAAAGGATAAGTCGCATAAAACTGATCTCAGTGGACGCGGGTTGGATTGAGACGCCCTGGTTTTTCTATCCTTTCGGCCAGAACACTTACCTCTTCTAATCTTCCTTCGGCGTGCCGTCTCCATTCATACCCATGGACTCGTAGCGTCTCCAGCCTGCTAGAATACCTGCCAGACCGTGGTTGCCTTCATGGCAGGCGTACTCGTAGATCGGGTCTTCGATGCGGCGCATCGGCAAACGGGCCGACCAAGGCACATCCCAAGTGTTAGGATCTTTGACGGTGAAGTCATAGTCTAGCGTGTTCTCATCGAGCCAGGTGAACCGCTCCTCGACCTTCATCGCCTTCGATGTATTCCTCCAGCCATTTGCGTAGTAGTAGTTTTGCGTATTGATCACCAGCGTGTCTCCATCCCAGCTAGCGATCGAATCCCCTTCCCATTTCAATTGCTTGGTATGGTGCTCGTCGTCGAAACGAATAATACGTGCATGATGAATCATCTCACTTAGGATCATAACGTGATCTTTCGTCTGCACGAGTTGCATATTGTTGTTGTAAGAGCCAGATATCATCGGCGGACCGGTCCGAGCATTCAGCAGGCAGCGATCGTTCAGCGTTCTTGCTTCGGGGCCTTCACTTAGCCTTAACTTCTCGGAGGTCTCAGCGGCACGCTCTTTACCGATTACGTTGAGTTCTGGCACACGACCATTGGGCGGATCGTAGACTAAAGAGGTTCTTCGATCAGCGATCGTTTCGACGCCACGCTCATACCAGAATTCGTTATAAGAAATCACGCCCGGCGGATAACCCGCGCCGCCTACCGAATCGATGATCAGATCACGGTTCTGGCGTCTATTTTCAAACGAGGCCCACTCGGCAGCCTCCGTTGCCGTAAGCGTCGCCTTGTCAGCAAGTTCAGGAGGCCTATTCAGTGGAGTGAGTGTTCGGAAGGTATAGGTGCCTTGAAAATCTGGAACTCCGTATTCGGTGCGCGGAATATCTCCAGACTGTGCCCAAAGAGATGGCGTGACGAATGCAAGCACACTGAATAAGAGTCCTCTATTCATGAGATTGATCTTCCTCCGATAAAATTGACACCCTGTTATCTACACTGGACTTCCCACATTATCATAGAAAATTCCAGGCCATTCTCCCTATAATTATTGTTATGAATTATTCCACCATGCTAATTTTGATAGACCAGTTCTCCACCCACATAGGTCTGCTCGATCTCGATATCCATGATCTCTTCCGGGTCGATGGTCAAAATATCGCGTGAGAGTACGATCATATCGGCGAGTTTACCGGGCTCAAGCGAGCCCTTTATGTCTTCTTCAAAACCGAGGTAGGCACCTTTGATCGTATAGCCTGCAATTGCCTCCTCGATAGTAATAGCTTCATCCGCCCCGAATACTCTTCCGCTCATACCCTTCCTAGTGACGGCTGCATAGATGCCTACTAGCGGACCTATGGGCAAGATGTCACTGGAAATGGCGACATGGATACCGTGATCCATCGGCGAGCGCAGCGGGTTATTGTGTTCGAGACGCCAGCCATCGAGGTTCGCTACGTAACGCCCCTCTAAGGTGTAAGTAAAATTCGGTTGCTGCGTGATATGAATACCATACTCTGCCATCTTCTCCATAGTGGCGTCGGATGGACGCATGGAAAAGTGATTGAGATAGGTGCGATGGTCTTCTCGCGGATTTCTCGTTAGTGCATCGACTAGCGTATCGACCACAAGCTCGATAGCCGCATCGCCGATCGCGTGAATACCCATCTGCCAACCCGCATCGTGAATCTCATTAATGTGACTCACTAGTTCTTCCGCTGGCATGTTCAGATAGCCACGATAGTCGCCTTGGTTCAGGTAAGGCTCCTTGGTGAACGCGGCTGGGCCTGTAAAGCCACCGTCGGCAAATACCTTGATGG
>JAESUV010000263.1 GCA_016762975.1 Gammaproteobacteria bacterium
ACGAATTGGTGAATTATGAGAAGAGAGTGCTTATTCATCTTGATCTACTGACTCTGCTTTAGCCTCGATACGCCGCCTTCTGAGTGGGCGAAGATTGGGYTTATAACTRGGYTTCTTAGTCATWCGAAACAGCKYCAACAMGCGATGTATAACAACGARAAYGGTCAGRATGGAAAACACCAAGATGCAGGCAGCCAGCCATTGCTCGTGYGTCCAGTCGGARGTATTWATWAAATTAGACAGCATAATCAGCGCYTTTCTAAGGAGGCAATAGRGTTTATCAAGYTCCCAATTCGATCTAAAACCGGCCGCTAGAACTCATCTGCGAGCTCAGATACCAGCTGTTCAATATTYTCGATTCGCTCCCAGGGATCGTCYATCTCCAGCAGATCTTGTCTCTTCGCATTCTCTACAGGAATCAATTCCGCWAGRCGCCATCCAAGATCCCAAAGATTGTCATAGTCGATTATCAGGTTCTTCTGCTCGACTARAGGGTGGCTCTCCAGATTTTGTAGTAGTTGCRTCAGCKCRATRAAATCATCATCGATAGGTATCGTCTGYTTCCCCACGCTATCGYTTTCACTGAATGCAACATTGGCCATCAACACTCCGCTCTCCGACGGCCAACAATCCTCGATATTAAATTTAGCACTACCCTCTACGGTTATCCCGAGCAGTCCATTCGGCAGYTGATCCCAGTCGATGATATTCGCRTAGGTCCCCGTGCGGTGAAYCGTTTGCTGRGTTCCAGGTTGAACAGTTTCCATYCCTTTCWTCAACAGGCAGATACCGAAGCCTGTTTCTGTGCGCATGCACTGCGTAATAAGATCAATATAGCGCCGCTCGAATATTTGTAGATCCAATCTRCCGCCTGGAAACATAACCAATTGTAGCGGGAACAATGGTATCTCTTGGGAGGCAGTCATAGAAATACTCAAAAACCTGAGACCCCAGTCGGTCCGTGTCCTAAGGCGCGCAGTAATTTCTCATGGATGCCATCGAAGCTGCCGTTGCTCATCACCACTATGTTGTCACCTTTGATAGAATTCTCCTCTACGAATGAGACAATCTCATCTGTAGTAGAAAACGCATATCCTGGCACCTTACTATCAGCGACGAGCGCATTGAAATCGAGCCCTGACTTCTCTGGCTTCTGCCAGATAACCATGTCTGCTTTCTGACAGGCCTCCACCAGTTGCTGCTGGTGAATACCCAGCTTCATGGTATTCGAGCGTGGCTCGATTATAGCAATCAGGCGCGACGGAGCGGCCTCGGATTTTAGCTTCATGTGGATGCCCTGCAGTGTGGTCATGATCGCCGTAGGATGGTGAGCGAAGTCATCATAGACCTTTACGCCCTCCACTTCGCCGCGCAGCTCCATTCTCCGCTTCACACCTTTGTATGTCTGCAAACCCTCTACAGCTGTAGCAACATCTATCCCTACATGATGAGCCGCAGCGATTGCAGCCATGCCATTCTTCACGTTATGCACGCCGACAACATCCCACTGAACGAGGGTACGGCTAATAACGTCCCCGGCAGTACCTTGGCCATATTTTGTTAGTTCAAATTCCGAGCCCTGCCCGTTCATGAGTTTCGCATTCCAGAACACGCCACCGTTGGCGGCCAATTTCTTGCACACTTCCTCCGGCACAGCGACACCAAAACGCTGTTTCTGCGTCCAGCTTCCCATGCGCAAGACCGCCTCGATCGCGGCTTCACCGTGGGGAATTATGAGCAGTCCATTGCCGGGAACCGTTCTAATCAGGTGATGAAATTGCCTCTGAATTGCCTCGAGGTTGTCGAAGATATCAGCGTGATCAAATTCAAGATTATTTAGGATTGCAGTTCTGGGCGCATAGTGGATGAACTTGGAACGCTTGTCGAAGAAGGCACTGTCGTACTCATCAGCTTCAACGACGAAGAATGCTGAATCACCAAGGTCAGCCGAGCGTGGCAAATTATTCGTTACTCCACCGATAAGATAGCCTGGCTTCATGCCCGCATTCACCAGTATCCAAGTTAACATGGCACTAGTGCTGGTCTTGCCGTGCGTACCCGCGACTCCTAGTACCCACCTGTCATGAAGCACATATTGCGACAACCACTGCGGGCCTGAGGTGTAATTCAGACCTTCGTTTAAAACGTGCTCTACAGCGGGATTCCCACGGGCAAGCGCGTTGCCAATTATCACAAGGTCTGGCTCAGGGTGGAGGTGCCCTGGACAAAACCCCTCCATCAAATCGATGCCCATCTCTTCCAATTGCGTACTCATTGGCGGATAGACATTGGCGTCGCTGCCACTTACGCGGTATCCGAGCTGTTTAGCAATTATGGCTAGACTACCCATGAAGGTACCGCAGATTCCTAAAATATGTACGTGCATTGAGACTCTCGCGCGGATGGGCTCAGCTATCAAGGTGCTGTTTATAGCACAAAACTTCGGTAGCATAGGAGTACTAAGCCACCACTGAATTGAATAATGCCAAACAAGCCTCAAACTTTCTGGAAGTTCTCCCTTCAACTGTACCCACGAGAGGGCGTAGCCGCMGCCTGTCTCGAGTTRCAGGATRCCTATCAACTTGACGTGAACTTGATTCTATTCTGCCTYTGGCATGGCCGTGCTTACGGAGAGGTAGATCAGGAGTTATTGGAAAAGGTCATCGAGTTCTCGGTTGAATGGCGCTCTCATGTTGTCCAGCCGCTGCGAAGCACCCGCACTTGGATGAAACTAAACCCGCGCCTCAGCGAGAATTCCGACAGCCTGCGGGAAAGGATAAAAGCAGACGAATTGATAGCGGAGAAGATTCAGCAGGAACAAATAGCCAGCTTAACATCGGCGTTTAATAGCGGCCGACAATGTGTGCGGGGCTTTAATGACAGTGAAAAAAATATCGATCACTTATTGTACGCAGTAAAAATCGAGCGGGACGAGAGGATTACTCGCAAACTAGAGATTATTCACGATGCAATTAAGAGCTTGGGATAATTACTTGGCAGTCAATGATAGTTACTTGGCAGTCGATGATATTTGAATTTAGATCGCCGCGTACCGGGAAGATGTAGCTATTCGCCATTACGAATAGCTACAGTGACGACCAAATAGCGACTTTACTCTTCCGCCGCATCAGATTCAGTTGAATCCGAAGATTTCGAAATAAAACCGGCGGACACTGCAAAAGCTATTGCACCCACCAACCACAAGAAACCATTAATTGTGGAACTTTCACCGTCGCCGGTAAACGCCAAGAAAGAAAGTACCAGCCAGATCAACGCAACGATCCAGCAGAGTGATTTGGAGTATCTGGCGAAGCCCGTACCTTGTGTAAGCATGACATCCTCACATAGGAATATTATTGTAGTTAAGTAAAGCTAACATTGTCACTGACTGCCTTGTCAGTCAAGCCTGTAGCAGCTCAATCTGTAAACAGCTCGCAATATGTACCCAAATTTACCCAGAAAATTGCTGGGTTCACTGATGACAACACTATCGCGAATACATCACTGTCAAAGCAAGCACGCCTAGGCTGCCGCCTTCGATCGCGATGATCTCCATTTATTGTTAGCCGAGCCTTTGTTGGTAGGTTTTCCAGCGGCACCCTGTCTACGCCTTTGATTGTTAGCTGGCCTCCTGCTGGGCTCGCTACTCTTGCTAGCGGGCGCCGGATTCGCCAAGGCAAACGTATACTCCTCACTATCTCCCCTAGGAACYGTAAACTTTATCAACCGCTCTATGTCRCGAAGCTGCTTGCCTTCCTCACCRCTAACCAGCGAAATMGCCAATCCGGTAGCTCCCGCCCTGCCAGTTCGGCCGATGCGATGCACATAATCCTCAGGCACATGCGGAAGRTCAAAATTAATRACCCGAGCTAGTTGATCAATATCGATACCRCGTGCGGCAATATCTGTCGCYACCAARACTTGCACCCCACCCTGCTTRAAATCGTGGAGAGCTTTTGTTCGCTGCGCCTGTGACTTGTTGCCGTGAATAGCCGCCGCCTTTATGTTTTCTTTGTTTAGTTTCTTRGCCAGGTTGTTTGCACCGTGCTTGGTACGACTAAACACCAATGTCTGGTCATTGCTCGCCAGCATCATTTCGATTAGCAGGCTAGGCTTGCTGGCTTTGTCTACGTAATACATTCTTTGTGAAATAGCTTCGACTGTAGAGTTCCTTGGAGCRACATCRATCTCTACAGGATTGTTRCAGATYGTCTTCGCTAGAACTCGAATGTCATCGGAGAAAGTCGCAGAGAACATCAGRTTCTGCCGCCGCTTCGGCAGCAGCGCCATTATTTTCTTAATATCGCGAATAAAGCCCATGTCCAACATCCGATCTGCCTCATCAAGAATCAGCACTTCCACATCTCGGAAGTCGATACACTTCTGCTGATACAGATCCAATAATCGACCCGGTGTAGCCACTAGGATGTCGAGACCGCGATTCAGCGTCTTCTTCTGGGGATTAATATTTACTCCACCGAAGACTACGCCATACCTAAGRTTCTCCTGCGCGCCATAGGTTTGGATRCTGTCTTCAATTTGRGCCGCTARTTCTCGAGTCGGCGTTAGRATCAAAGCACGAAAGCTATTTCTAKTTCGATTGGGACGTCCGCTTATCAATTGCARCAAAGGCAATGTGAATCCKGCGGTCTTTCCCGTGCCAGTCTGTGCTGCAGCCATTACATCATGGCCAGCTAGAATCTCTGGGATAGCTCGTTCTTGAATTGGTGTTGGCKTTGTRTAGCCAGWTTGYTTCACTGCTTGCAGCAGCGTGTCGGATAGTCCGAGTGTGTTAAATGTCATTCAAATTCTCTTAGTTAGTAAGTATGCCTAGGCATTGTATTTGTTCGAAACGAGAACGCATTGCCTACTCCACAATAGGAGATAGCTCGATGGTTTCTCGTTATGATTTCCCGAACTTTAAACTTTTTTAAAATAGTTCTATTGCACGGATGTGCATTCGATAGCTAGTTCGTGGTTGCTCGCGATGCTCTAGCGAGTAACCAGAATTGAGGTGGCGACTTTTAATTCGAGCCGAATCAATTTTCGATTCGCTGAATGGAAGTCTGCAGACTGCGATTTGACGCAGTAACGTGACCTTATCTAAGTATGATGCACCGTCTAGATTTTACTGAGTCAGGCGTTAGCGCTGCCTAGCCGTGTCTAAACGTGGCGGCATCTTAACATAAACCGAAGAGAAGTATAATTTTTTTATTGTTAATTCAGAGGGTTGGAGACAATAGGCCGAAAGAGGAGGCAGCAACTACTTCTTACTACAGAAGCCTAATTGAGAAAGAAGCCACCATCGATCAGTAGACTGTCTCCTGTGTGATAGCGACTAGCATCGCTCATCAGATAGGCGGCGATTCCCTCAAAATCCGACCTATCGCCCCAGCGGCGTGCAGGAATCCGCGGTAAAATTGCCTTGGTGAATTTTTCATTGGCATAATTATCTGCCGTCATCGCAGTTTCGATGTGGCCGGGTAGTATCGAGTTCGCCGTTACTCCCCAGCGCGCGTATTCGACAGCCAAAGCCTGCATCATCGAAATCACGGCTCCCTCGCTCGCCCCATAGGCTTCCACCCTTGCCATGCCCATCAACGCACCCAAAGAT
>JAESUV010000013.1 GCA_016762975.1 Gammaproteobacteria bacterium
AGCGCGGTAAGCAGGGCATCGATGCCATCAAGAAACACAAGGCCGTGTACTTGATGGCCGTGGGTGGCGCTGCCTATTTGGTTTCCAAAGCAATCCGTAAAGCAAGAATCGTTGCCTTCGAAGATCTTGGCATGGAGGCTATCCATGAGTTCACCGTCGAAGAAATGCCGGTAACTGTAGCCGTTGACGTGAATGGAACCTCGGTTCACCAAACTGGCCCAGCAATCTGGAAAAAGAAAATTGCGGAAGAGCATGCCATTGAAGTGAAGTAGTGGGTTGGAAGCAATGAGGGGGCAAAGGAAAAAATTGGAATATGAAACACCGGCGGCTAGATTTAATGCATGCGTTGCTCTGAGCAATTGAACTCACAGCCAAAAGCCGACGTTTTCAAACGATGGTAGTAGAGCGGAAGTTTGAACACCTTCGAGTCGGTCGTTCGATTCTGCAGTTCACACTTCCGCCACATTTGTATTGATTCGCCCGTAGTAGTCTTTCCGGAAGTGATTCACGGCAGCTTCTACTTCCTGTTCTTCCGAGCCCATATGAAGCAATGCAACACGCGCGAGTTCTGCGCTAGCCTCAACAGTCTCTGACACAGTAAAATACGCACCGAATTCTTTAAGATCTCTGCACCTGGCAAGATCATGTGCTCGTGCGAAGACAGACGTATTTGGAAATGTAGAATGAAGAGTGGATACCACCCGTTCTGCCGCTTCTAGGTCATCAATTGAAACAATCAGAAATGGCGTATCGGCAGCCCCTACCGCTCTGAGCACTTCGGGTTGCTGTGCGTCGCCAAAGTATACGGGTCTGCCTTCAGCACGTTCACGTTCGACAACAGATGATCTGTTGTCGATTGCCACATATGGCACTTCCATTAGGTCTAAAATAAAAGCAACTCTTTTGCCCATCCGGCCAAATCCTATAAGAATGACGGGCTTTCTTTCCAATACTGCCCTATCAATATCAACCTCCGACATTGATTCTCTATCTCCGCGTGAAGACAAATATACCTTGTGAGCCAGTTTTTCCAGAACTGGGGTTGCCAGCATACTCAGTATGACAACGATAAGAAGCTGTTGGAATAATGCTTCATCTAGTAGACCTAAGCCTTTTGCCAAAGCAAACAATACCAAAGCAAATTCACCACTCTGGGTTAGTAATAAGGCAACTGATAGCGCTGGCTTGCGCTCAATGCCAAACAAGAGTGACAACAACCAAAGAGTAATGAACTTAACGGCCATTAATGCGACAACAGCAATCAAAAGAAGGAGAGGGTTACGCAAAAACAGCTCAAGATTTAGAGTCAAACCCATGGCCATGAAAAACAAGCCTAGCAACAAGCCGCGGAAGGGCTGAATTTCTGCAACAATTTGGTGGCGATAAGATGAATCGGCAATTAGGAGGCCAGCTATAAACGCTCCCATGGCCATGGAAAGCCCAACACTCTCCATAATCCATGCCGAACCGAGAACTAACAGTAAAGCGGATGCTGTAAAAATTTCAGGTGTGCTAAACCGGGAAAGCAGATTGAGTAGTGGATTCAAAATATAGCGTGCTGAAAGGATAATCATCAAGAGAATGATGACCGCCTCTGCAAGGGAAGTAAGAACATTTCCCGCGACTGTTAACTCTGGCGCACCCAGCAATGAAACAAATGCTAATAATGGAACAACAGCTAAATCTTGTAACAACAATACGGAAACAGAGGGTCTGCCATATTCTGAAGAAAGCAGCTTTCTTTCTGTTAACAGTTGAAGTACGAAAGCCGTGGAGGAGAGTGATAAAGCCAAACCAATCAATAGAGAAATATTCCATGCAGTGCCGAGGACTTCATGAACTATGAGAGTAATTAGACCGCCCGTTATAAGAACCTGAAGCGAACCAAGTCCCAGCACTAACCCCTTCATGTTCCAAAGCCGTGACGGGTTGATCTCTATTCCGATAACAAACAAAAGCAGTACCACGCCTAATTCAGCTAAGTGTGTAATCTCTTCGTTGCTCTCGATGTATCCCAGTCCTGAAGGACCTATCATTATCCCGGCAACTAAAAATCCCGGTATTGCCCCAATCTTTAAGAACTGGAACAGTGGCACGGTAATTACAGCCGCAGTTAAGAGAATGATGATATCGGTCAAGTATTCGGCATTCACTAGCTGTTTCCCTTAAAAGTTTCTCGATATCCTAGTGTATATTCGATGTATTCCAATTGTATATTTATTGTTGCTGGAGGGTGGAAGTGCAGTGATTCAAGAACATACTGTTTGTAAGAGAAGGGAGCGTCACAGCTATTTCTACGCCTCGGCGAGCAGCTCAGCTAGCACGTAATAACAAGGCACAACGAACTTCGCATGGTGCATGCTTGGGCTTTACAGGGTGAAGATATGTACCGTAGTGCTCGAACAGGGTTGACGGAGTTGGTAGTAGACGAAATGGCCGAGGACGTCCAAGAAACACACAAAAAATGGCGAGATTAACTACTGGAACGTCATGATTTCAGGGCATAGACCTAAAGGTTCACTTAGAGAAAGGTGCTTCTGGAAGAGTAATTTCAACATTGGTTGAAGAAAAGCAGGAGGATATTGTGATCATGGGTACAGTCGCACGTACGGGCGTAAAAGGACTCTTCATTGGCACTACGGCTGAGAAAATTCTTCGTAATGTTAACTGTTCGGTACTAACGGTGAATCCTGAAAGCTTCAAGACGCCCATCAAGGCCTGACGCTGCTATTACAGTAAACATGATTCAAGCTACGAACAAACAAGGCAAGATTCACCGCAAGCTCTAATTTCGCGTTTTATCATTTTATTCAATATTTGAAACTCTGTTCGTATTTTTCCATACCCTGATTTCGTTACTATTTGTCTTTGCGCCACTCAAATTCTTCGTGTTAGAGCAGGCTAAATACTTTGGTGGAATCCTTGTCCTAGATCAGCTAATTCGACGATTTCAGTTGGGTAGCCCCTCTGAACTGATAGACAAAACGTGTAAGGTGGAGATAATATAACGCTTAGTTTACTGGCTAGTTATCAACACATTTCAAGAGGATCACACTATATGTATAAGACTATTCTTTGTGCTATCGAAGCCTCACCAGAAGGAAAAAAAGTACTAACCCAGGCTTCTAAGCTAGCCGAACTTTACGGCAGTGAACTTATGGTGGTTAGCGCTATTCCCTATACATTGCTCCCGAGCAATCTGCAAAAGAAACTGAAAGATGAGATATCTCCATTGATCGAAAAGATCATCGCACCTTTTGGCATCCCTAGGAAAAACTGCTATATCAAAATTGGCAAGCCGTACGCTGTCATCTGCAAAGAAGCTGGTAGAAGGAAAGCTGATCTTATTATTCTCGGAACGCATTCGAAGAAAGGTTTGCAGTCGGCAGTAGGCTCAACAGCTACTGGCGTGGCTAATAATGCTAGATGCGATGTGACTCTGTTTAGGCTATAGATCGCAGTGGTTCAACAGGCGGTGATAATGAGTTATTCCGAAACGTTACGGGTAGGCTATCATTTTCAGTGATAAGAAAAATCTATCACGATATATAGATATTCGACATTCCTTTCTGAGCAGGGAAACACTAAGCTGTTTCTATTTTTAGTACCCTTGGAGAGAAAATGACAGACATTAGCCACATACTTGTTCCGACTGATGGCTCGGATGGAGCGTTACATGCTGCCGAGCTGGCTGGCAATTTTGCCAGATCACTGGGTGCAAAAGTCACCCTGCTCTATGTACAAGATGATGCCCACATTTTGTCAAATGCCTGGGCCGCCAGTAATCTGCCAGTCGATGGGGAAGAGGATTCGAGTTCGGTCGAGAGAGTTCGGAGTTCTCTTGAGAAGCATGCGCATGAGAATGAGCTACCCGCCACTGCAGAGGCGCTCGGTAAGTTAGCAAAAGAGCCAGATTCTATCGTCACATGGGGGCATTCATCGGAAGAAATATGTCGATATGCTACTAATCATAACGTCGATCTCATCGTGATTGGATCACATGGCCGATCCGGACTTAAGCGGGCTTTTCTCGGCAGCGTTAGCCAGGCAGTGGCAAATCAAGCATCCTGTCCTGTTACACTAGTCAAATAATCGGACAGCCAATTAGCTTCCGGTGATCTCGACGTTTGATTGAGATTCATGGCCATTGCAGGAAATAAAAATCCACTTAGCGGGCTTGTACGGCTATTTGGTTTCCAAAGCAATCCGCAAAGCAAGAATCGTTGCTTTCGAAGATCTTGGCATGGAGGCTATCCATGAGTTTACCGTCGAAGAAATGCCGATAACTGTAGCCGTAGACGTGGATGGCACCTCGGTTCACCAAACCGGCCCGGCAATCTGGAAAAAGAAAATTGCGGAAGAGCATGCCATTGAAGTAGTGGGCTGCTTGCCGCAAGCTTGAATACTTGGCGCTTGATGAACGTGTGAGGCCTTAATTCGTCGATACGACTGCGGCTGACGTCAACTCAGTCGCACATATCTGTGTAGGGATTATCGAGTTCCAAGGATATTTCCCGTGTCAGTCCTGTTATGGAAAGGCTGCCGTCGGCTAGCTCGATAGACTCGCTGCCCAGCACATTGTGATCGAACTTATAGATCGTACGATTCTCACCTGCCATCGCTGAGGCGTCATACTCTTGTGAGGCCTGTGCCACGGTTTCATTGAGAGACTTATATTTGCTGATCGCTTTCTCGCCGTGACGCTTTGTCAGCATCTTCTCTACAATATGTGGCGCGAGTATCGAGGCGCTCGCATTGTTGCCACCGAACCCTTTTGAATTAATGATGACAGCATCCATGGCCTGCTTGCCTACGTCTCGGTGCTTAAGAAGAAACTCGATGCTGCGGTGATCAACGTCGTCAGCGATCTCATCCACAGTAAGAATGCCTGGAATAATTCCCTCCGCCCAAACACCAAGACTCGCGGCGATTTGATCGCCTGAGGAGGAAGCTAGAGAATGACCAATATAGGACTTCACGGCGGCGACCGGCCAGCCTTGAATGCCAAAGGTCTCTGCTATGCGATTAATGATATGGGATTCGGTCTGTCGGTTCTGTAGCGTACCCGTGCCGTGTGCTTGCACGTAGCTGCGAGTCGCTAAGCCCTCCTGCCCGATGATGTTCTTCGTGGCCGCGGCGGCTTTTGCCAACGAGATGTAATTGCCCAAACCTGGGCTGGCTATGGACTTCTTGAAGCCATCGGCATTGATAAACACATCGTTAACGCCGCCATAGATATTGGCGCCAAGCTCCAGCGCTAATTCATCGTCGAAAAGCACGATGCATTGTGCTGATTCCGCGAGAGTAAATCCGGCGTTGTACCCAAAGGGTCTGCACGCGCGGCGAAAATCGGGCGTCTCATTCTCTGATAATTTGTCGAGCTGCCGCAAACTGGCGTCATCGGCCAATGCGCCCATTGTAGCGAAACCGTCGAAGATCTCCGGCACCAAGGGCGCCTCGCTGGTGCCAACGAGAACAACTCTGTGGCTTCCCGATTGTATGTCGCGAATACCCTGGCGAAGGTTGTATAGAAATGTTGCGCAGGCAGCCACGTTGGTGCCAGTTGTCCCTAAATTCCCTAATAGATAGGCATTTATGAAATCAGCTGGCA
>JAESUV010000120.1 GCA_016762975.1 Gammaproteobacteria bacterium
ACGAGCAAGGTGCCAGCGGCCGAGTCACGCTGATTATAACTGGCGGATTGCGAATGCCCATGGATTTTGTAAAGGCATTGGCATTAGGAGCAGATGGCGTAGCCATCTCTAACAGCGCCATGCAGTCTATAGGTTGTGTAGCAGCGCGCATATGCAACACTAACAATTGTCCTGCAGGAATCGCTACACAGAAGGCGGATTTACGCCAGCGACTCAATGTGAAAAAATCTTCAGTGCAGTTAAAGAATTTTTTCGAGGCATCGGTCGAGCTAATGCAGGTTATGTCTAGAGCCTGCGGCCATGATGATCTAAGTAAATTCAATAAAAATGATTTGGCTACCTGGCATAGAGAGATGGGGATGCTTTCTGGCGTCAAATACTCGGGGCTAGAATTGCTTCCTTAAATCACTTTAAGTATCTAGTGGATACTGACAAATTAACTTCCAATCTGTCAGAATTTGGCGCACATCCCCAGCTGAAACCATTCAATATGCCGTGTACTCAGGAAGGTTTTCTGGAGGGATGTTCGCCAAGGGCCTGGACTATGAGCCCAGAATTCTAAGCAACTGAGTTAGTGCTGAATGTCCGCTATTGGTGGTGGCTGACTCTATCTCAATTCAAGAACCTTACTTGAAAATGTCAGCTACACTCTAAAAGCAGACCTTAAAGAAAGGCAATAAAAAAGGGAAATCTCCAAGTACATTCAGAGACTTCCCTCGATGTGCATTGCAGCTAGCTAGTCGACTGGTCGAGTATCGAATTTCCGCAACTGTTCCGCACTGGCTTCCGATTGATATTTAGACTTCCATTCGGGGTAAGGCATGCCGTAGACAATCTCTCGCGCTGATTCATAATCAATATCCGTGCCGCGAGACTCCGCCTCTGCCACATACCATTTCGACAGGCAGTTTCTACAAAAGCTTGCAAGGTTCATCAGATCGATATTTTGAACATCCTTGTTGTCATCTAAATGTTGCAGCAGTCTTCGAAAAGTTGCCGCTTCTATTTCCTGTCTTGTTGCGTCGTCCATGTGCTTTTTACCACCCTTTTTGACTGCCGCCCTGATTAATTAACAACCTAGGCAGCAGCCTCGCTATTGATCTCGTCCATAACTTCTTCCTCATCCAAAGCTTCTTTCGCAGCCGGATCAGAAGCTTCTGGCGCCACTGTTTCGATTTCTTGATGCAGTGGTGTTGCCCTGTGCTTTTTGTCGATGGACTTGAACTGCCGCTCTGCCACGTTAAAGGCATCCCGGATTGCGACATACAGATCTTCATGCGCGTGGTTGTCATGTTGATCTTGGTTTACTCGAACCTCTAACTCCGGCGTATGAATTTCTAATGTTACTGAATAGACCTTTCCCTTATGGTGATTGTTATGCGGGGAATCCAACACCACTCGACCTTTTATAATATGGTCGCAATAACGCTCCAGCTTGTCTATCCGCTTTTGCACGGCTTCGCTGATCGCTTCAGTCTGATCTATATTGTGATACACAACTTGGAATTCATTAGTCATAAATTACTTCTCCTGATTTCATTCAAAATGGCGAATTGCAAACACTCTTAACTCAAATAATACCCTCCTAGGCAGTAGTSAATTTGTTCTCGATCAATTTTCAAGCGCCAGAAAATAGCCACAGCTGTGCAATAAACAACAGTTGCTGCTAGCAAATAGTAACTAGACATTGAACTAGGGATTAGAGTAGAAAATTGAGCTTGAGTAAGGGAGCTAAATACAAGCGTATCTAGATAATGCGTTAGGAAGTGCACTGGGCGATAGTTTTCGAACATCCCCTCTCCTTAGTAGTTCGACTTCTAGATTACCCCTTTCATTTACGTTTGTCTAAAAAAGTTATTCTTCTTTATAGCACCAGTGCCAAGGCTCGAAATCTATGCCGAAGGGGTTAGCAAGCGGATAACTCAAGAAGAATCCATAGCTAGATGAATGTTCTGTAAGCCACTGATACGCCTTAGTTTTAGCAAAGTTCTCGCTCAGCGCATCGCAACCCATCGTTCCAAGGTCGACAGCGCGACCGCTGTGATGCTCACTGTAACCGGGAGCGGCATTCACCCGCAGGATGGCATCAATCACCTGCCCCTTTTCTAACTTTCCTGCGATGAGATCATGCTGGTATTGATAGCCACGGAAGGCTGAAATCAGGAACAATGAGATGCCCTGGTTCGTTGCTGCCTCGCGCATTTCTGACCACGCAGTGAATGCTGCAGGCGTTAGTCGCTGTTGACGTTTATAGAAGTCGAGTTCTGTATCTACCAGTAAAGCGGGCTCTAGGCACAATGGGAGTGCGCAACTTGCCACGTAGTCAGACGGTATGCCTAAGGCCTGGTGCAATTGCTTCAATCTTGTTTGCGTTTCGTCGTTATTGTTCATGAGAGGCGATGCCTCACCAAAATTTTTGGCGAGGCGAGCTCCATAATACTAAAGGGTATGCGCTAACTGAATTCCAGTTATCGAGGATAACTTGCATAGACAGTTTCTATCCAACGCTGCTCGTTGATGAACCCCTGCCCCCAAGATTCGTATTCACCGCCCAAGCCTTCAGCGACAGCCTCTTCTACACTTACACCTTGTGATTTCATCACACGAATAGTCGTCGATGTGTCTTTCACYACGTTGTAAAAAGCTAGCAGRTCGGCTTTCGTGCCTAGCGGTCCATGACCTGGGATYACCGACGTRTCATCGTCTATCCACGACAGCGCCTTTTCCAARTTATTAACATAACCTTGAACGGTGCCACCGCTAGCKAGGTCGACGAAGGGAAAGCCGCCATTGAAAAAATGGTCACCCATGTGGATGACGTTGCTGTCTTCAAACATCACSACACTATCGGTATCGGTRTGRCCTCTTGGCATGTGAATCAAMGTAATRTTCTCACCATTAAAATGAACAGTGACGTCGTCATCGAAGGTGATYACCGGTAAAGCTGTACTCGGCGACCCTTCAGCYACTAACCTGCCRCGCACGTTCTCATGAGCGATGATGATACTCGCCGCMCCGAAGTCTGCATTGCCRCCGGTRTGGTCGCCATGAAAGTGTGTATTGAGRAGAAACTTCGGCGTATCGGAGCCTAATTGCGCAAGAGCTGCACGGATTTTTGCCGCCAAAGGCGCGTACTGATCATCRATGATCAATAGGCCATCAACACCTGTTGACACACCAATGTTGCCACCTGATCCAACCAACATCGAAATATTGCCAGTTACCGGTACAGTCTCGATGCTTACATTTGCGAATCGATCATTTTGAGCCAGAACGGTAGCTGCAACACTGATTCCGCTCAGTAGTAGACATGTGGTGGCTAGCTTTTTGATATTCATGATTCCTCCAAGGAATACTGATGGTTTGGTTTTTATGCCGTCATGCTATGTGTGGCACAGGTTTTATGCAAGTTGTTCAACACGACAGCCGAAAGGTCGCATTTCCCCACCGCGCTTAGTTTGTTCTTCGATTAGGGGAAACATTTTGGCCACTATGGCCTAGCTACTGTCCAATATAACCTAAAGTTTTCGCGGAATATCCCACTATAGTCTTACTAGACGCATTTACTAAGATGCTTCCAGCCCAAAGCTCAATACAAGAGCAGCACAAGGAAAGAACAATGGCGAGATTACCGGTGATCACAGGATTCGGCGGGATCAATGCGGCAGGTCGCAGCTCGGGCCATCACGGCTACAGACGCATGGTCATTGATGCCTTGCCCTCGGCTCAGGTGCAGACCACTTACAACAGCCTCGCCGCACTTACTGGACAGCTCAAGAAAAGCGGCGGTAAATGGACTGACGGCAGCGGARCCGAAGTCAATCTCGATGACTATCTTAGTCAGCTAGGCCCARCTCTYAAGCAGGGCACRCTAATTCGAGGGCTGGAAAACAAYCTATTCGAGCCWGACCTYTTRCCCTATCTAAGAAATGCCACCTTGGGCYCCRCATCGGATCAAGCTCTAAAATTTACCTTACGCAAAAAAGATTTACCCACACCACTGCCYACAGGWTGGARCGTCTCGGATGCTGACCTTGAAGGKCGAGTTCAAATAAGCACARCAGAAAACTTCGAAGTRTCGCTGAAATGCAGCCGCGAGACTGCCATACATAGCGCGGGACARTTACCATCGGGCTTTGATCCYGCCGCCTTGTATCCTGCTAGGAATCATCCACGGGGATTRCAGCTAACMGTATATGCAGCATCCGATGCRATTAATTCCATGGGCATMGACTGGGAGACCGTGAAGCAGARTGTTGCTGCCGATCAGATTGCCGTCTACGCCGGCAGCGGAATGGGCCAACTCGATTACAACGGCTACGGCGGCATGATGCAGGCACGCCTACTCGGTAAAAAAGTCACCTCGAAACAACTTCCCTTAGGTTATGCCGAGATGCCAGCTGATTTCATAAATGCCTATCTATTAGGGAATTTAGGGACAACTGGCACCAACGTGGCTGCCTGCGCAACATTTCTGTACAACCTTCGCCAGGGTATTCGCGACATACAATCGGGAAGCCACAGAGTTGTTCTCGTCGGCACTAGCGAAGCGCCTTTGGTGCCGGAGATCTTCGACGGTTTTGCTACAATGGGCGCATTGGCCGATGACGCTAGTTTGCGGCAACTCGACAAATTATCAGCGAATGAGACGCCCGATTTTCGCCGCGCGTGCAGACCCTTTGGGTACAACGCCGGATTTACTCTCGCGGAATCGGCGCAGTGTATCGTGCTTTTCGACGATGAATTAGCGCTAGAGCTTGGTGCCAATATCTATGGCGGCGTTAACGATGTGTTTATCAACGCCGACGGCTTCAAAAAATCTATAGCCAGCCCAGGTTTGGGAAATTACATCTCGTTGGCAAAGGCCGCCGCGGCTACGAAAAACATCATCGGGCAGGAGGGCTTAGCGACTCGCAGCTACGTGCAAGCACACGGCACCGGCACGCTACAGAACCGACAGACCGAATCCCATATCATTAATCGAATAGCAGAGACCTTTGGCATTCAAGGCTGGCCGGTCGCCGCCGTGAAATCTTATATCGGTCATTCTCTAGCCTCCTCCTCGGGCGATCAAATCGCCGCGAGTCTTGGTGTTTGGGCTGAGGGAATTATTCCAGGCATTCTTACTGTAGATGAGATCGCTGACGACGTTGATCACCGCAACGTCGAATTTCTTCTTAAGCACCGAGACGTAGGCAAGCAGGCCATGGATGCTGTCATCATTAATTCGAAAGGGTTCGGTGGCAACAATGCGAGCGCCTCGATACTCGCGCCGCATATTGTAGAGAAGATGCTAACAAAGCGGCACGGAGAGAAAGCGATCAGCAAGTACAAGTCTCTCAATGAAACCGTGGCGCAGGCCTCACAAGAGTATGATGACTCAGCGTTGGCAGGTGAGAATCGTACGATCTATAAATTTGATCACAATGTGCTGGGCAGTGAGTCTATCGAGATGGCCGGCGGCAGCCTTTCCGTAGCAGGACTGACACGGGATATATCCTTGGAACTCGATAATCCCTACACAGATATGTGCGACTGAGTTGACGCCAGCAGCCCTGAGCACGAACTAGGAAAATGAA
>JAESUV010000188.1 GCA_016762975.1 Gammaproteobacteria bacterium
GGATATGGCGCAAACTCGCGATCAGCGCTGCTGCCCAGCCAATGGCAGCGCCTGCGATGACTATGAGCAGTGCGCTCATGAATCCGAAGCCGGATAACTGAAAGTCGCTCTCATACAGTTGCATCAATACCTCTAAATTCGAATTAAAAGTAGTTAAAACAATGCCTTGGAGAATCATGGCGAAGATTCCACCGCCAAGTCCGTAGAGGAAGCCGGTGTAGAGAAAAGGTCTAGCGGCATACATATCGCTGCCGCCTATTAACTTAATCACGCGGATCTCGGCCTTACGGTTCTCGATTGCCAATTTTATTGTGTTGCCCACCACAAAGAATAGCCCAAGAATCACGATCACCGCGAGCACACTGCCAAGAGTGCTGAGCAGATTCGATATCGCCGCCAATCTTTGCAGCCAGAGGCTGTCCACCTGAACTACATCGACCTTGGGAAGTTTTTGCAGTTGCTTTGCAAGCTCATCTACAGCGGCAGGTGAGACATCGGTAGGCGTGAGGACAATAGCTCCGGGCAAGGGGTTGCTAGTCATTTCCCGAAGCAAGTCCTCCAGACCGCTAGCTGCGCTAAATTCATCTAGCGCCCGTGAAGGTGAGATGTAGTCTGTGCTACCAATATCGCTCCTAGTTAGTAAGTTATCACTAACTTTTTGTCCATCGACTTCTGAAACGCCATCTTGCAGATAGAGAGTCACCTGCGCGCTGTCTTGAAAACCGACTAGAAGATTGCTGAGGTTACTGTTTAGGCCGAACATCAGGGCAGGCAACAGCAGGGCTACGGCAACGACGAAGAGTGTGACCAGACTAGATGCTGGCGTTTGCAAAAGTCGTTTAGCACTGTCCTTTGCGATGCGCCGGTGGAGCCTCAATAGATCTGCGAATGATTCAGTGCGTCCCGCGCGCGTGTTGCGCCTAGCTCGAGGTTGATTCGGATTTGTGGTGCGGCGCTTAGTGGCGCTCACGCCTGTGGTCTCGGTTTTTGGTCCGCCAAGAGCTTCCCGCCGTCGAGTACCAATGTTCTACAGTTCAAGCGTTCTATGAGTGCCGCATCATGGCTCGCGACTAATAGACATACTCCGACGCTCTGAAACTGTTGGAAGACTTTCATTACCTCTGCCGATAATCCCGGGTCCAAATTTCCAGTGGGCTCGTCAGCTAAGATAATGCTGGGCCTGTTAACAACTGCGCGAGCGATTCCTACGCGCTGTTGTTCTCCTCCCGAGAGAGCGTCGGGAAAGCTCTTTTCTTTCTTCAATAAGCCTACTTTGTCGAGAGCGGCTCTGACGCGCCGAGCAGCCTCATTCGGTCGATAGCCACAAATCTCGAGAGGAAGCGCAACGTTGTCGTACACACTGCGATCATGGAGCAGCTGGTGGTCTTGAAAAACGGTGCCGATCTGGCGGCGGTGGTGGGCAATTTGCGCTGCAGAGATTCGATTCAGGTTTACGCCGTTTGCGATTAATTGTCCTGAACTAGGTGCTTCCATTGCCAAGATGAGTTTTAAAAGTGTGCTCTTGCCTGCGCCGGAGTGTCCAGTAATGAAAGCGAATTCGCCGCGACTAACTTCAAAACTAATATTAGATAGCGCTTCCTGACCATCGGCATAACGTTTGCTGACGTTATCAAATTTGATCATTCCACTGGCCTGGTAGAGAGAAAGCTAAATTAAAAAGGGGGCTCATTCAGAGAAAAGCGCATCGACATAGTCTTTTGCATTGAACGGTCTTAGGTCATCTATCTTTTCACCTACACCAATGAAGCGAATGGGTAGAGATAGCTTTTTAGCAAGCGCGAACACCACACCGCCTTTCGCGGTTCCGTCTAGCTTCGTGAGAGCGATGCCACTTAGGGTTGTAGTTCTATTAAAGCTCTCGGCTTGGTTGAGTGCGTTCTGGCCRGTAGTMGCATCRAGRACTAATAAGACCTCGTCTGGCAGACGCTCGTCCTGCTTCTTCAATACGCGAACGATTTTCTCTAGCTCGTTCATGAGATTGTCTTTSGTGTGCAATCGYCCRGCGGTATCGGCWAGTAGCACATCRATATTCTTCGCCTTCGCAGATTGATAGGCGTCGAAAATAACCGAGGCACTATCAGCACCGGTRGCTTGCGCCACGACTGGAACGGAGTTTCTTTCGCCCCATACYTGCAATTGCTCCACAGCGGCAGCCCTAAAAGTATCGCCAGCCGCTAGCATGACATTCAATCCCTGCGACTGATAAAGCTTCGCGAGCTTTCCAATAGAGGTTGTCTTGCCAACGCCATTTACCCCYACCATCAAGATAACAAAAGGCTTGGACTCAGATTGTAYGATAAGGGGCACATCAACTGGCTCTAGAATATCGGTGAGYTCTTGCCGGAGGGCTGCCATGAATTGTTTTGGGTCAGCTAACTGTTTTCGYCCGAGCTGYTTTTTMAGGTTGTYGATAATTTGGTCAGTAGCKTCGATRCCAATATCTGCWGAGAGTAGCTGTGTCTCTATTTCTTCCAGTAGATTGAGATCGATAGTCTTCTCGCCGAGAATTATWTCGGCGAGTCCATCGCTAAGCCTGCTGCGGGTGCGGCTTAAGCCATTCTTCAAGCGTGCAAATATTCCGTTGTCTTGATTGGYCRCGCTGTCRGCGGGAACAAGCTCATTGGRTTCGCYTTTTAAGGCATCGTTGGATTCGGGGTCTTCAGGTTTCTTTTTCTTGCCTAGACCAAACATGATAAAAATACTCAAATAGATACGGCTACTGGGCTGCTATGCTATCACAGCTGTGAGTTTCATCTAATACTACCGTGAGCGTTGAGATGATAGGCTTACGCTTCGGGCTCGCAACAGATAAAAACGCAAGACTATGGCGCAATCTAGCAATCAAAAAAACAACAGCGTTCGACTCATCGCCGGTGAGTACAGGAGTAGGAAGCTGGAATTTCCTAGTTTGGAGGGATTGCGGCCCACTGCAGATAGGATTCGTGAGACGCTTTTCAACTGGCTTCAGGACAGTATTCAAGGAGAAACTTGTCTAGACCTGTTCGCTGGGAGTGGAGCGTTGGGCTTCGAAGCACTCTCAAGAGGAGCAAGCCAGGTTGATTTTATCGAGCAGAACACATCGGCAGTAAACTCGATACGMGCTAATATCGAGCGAYTRGATGCCAAACATGGCAACKTGTATTGTTCYGATGCGTTCGAGTGGCTAGACAGATATACACAAAACTCAAAGAAATATGGCTTGGTRTTTCTAGATCCTCCATTCAAAGGTGASACCCTCGCTAGGGCGATCAAAAAACTCGAGAGTACAAACTTGTTAAWAGACGGCGGGCTTGTATATATTGAAAAAGAAAAGCAACTGAAAGARGACAGCTTGCCTAGCAATTGGGWAAAAGTAAAAAGYAAGGAAGYCGGATYAGTTCAATTCGGCTTATACAACATTTTAAAAAKCAGCGAATAAAAATGACAACTGGCACTATAGAGAACGAATTCACTCCCAGYTGGTGGTTGCCGGAAGGCCATAGTCAAACYTTGTGGAGAAAATTTACTACKGCRAAAAAGGTTGTGCATAGRCGACARCGAATCGAGCTTGACGACAGCGATTATATCGACCTTGATTGGACGACCCTCGATCCGAATCAATCCAAAGACAATACGATTGTGTTTTTTCTCCATGGCTTGTGTGGATGTTCTAGGTCTTCTTACATYTTGGCCATGCAGTCGTTGTTGAATGAGCAGGGCATCTCCTCCGTTGCAATGAACTTTCGTGGCTGCAGTGGAGAAATGAATAGACTGGCGAGGGCGTATCATTCAGGCGTCTCAGAAGACGTCAACGAAGTGTTTAGTAAATTGGCGCTCGAGTATCCTCAGCACAATTTCGTGTTCGTGGGCTACTCGCTGGGCGCTAACGTATTGTTAAAATGGCTAGGTGAGATTGAATCACACCCCAGCATTCGCAAAGCCGTAGCTGTGTCGACCCCCTTCGCATTGGAACTTTGCTCGCAGGCAATGCTGCAAGGCGTCAGTCGAATATATGGCCAATATTTTGTGCGCCATTTGGTAAAAGACTTTCAGAATAAGCAGCAGCATTTGCAGTCGTTTAATCCAGAACAGGCGGCACGCATCGCCGAGCTAGGCGATACGCGCAGCATCTCATCCATCTGGGAGTTCGATGATCAGATAACCGCGCCCCTTCATGGATTTTCAGGAGCGGAAGATTATTACCGAAAGTGCAGTAGCTCTACTTTCCTGGCCTCGATAGCAGTCGACACACTGTTGATTCAGAGTAAGAATGACCCGATGATTCCACCCAAATCGATACCTGATAGCGAAATGCTCTCGTCGTCTGTGCAAACGCAGCTAACTGAGAAGGGAGGGCATGTGGGCTTCGTGTCTTCAAATCCTGATAATTGGTTAGAGCAGAGGATATTGAATTTCATGCAAGCGTGAGTGATCATGGGTGCGAGCTCTTAGCTCGAGACTTAAGTTTCAGATATTAAGTTCAAATCGTAGTTGTAAACCAAGGCCTAGGCCTGCCCACAATAAAAATGAGAATGTTATGAAAATTGCTGTCTACCCGGGAACGTTTAATCCAATCACCAATGGCCATATGGATCTGGCAGAACGAGCTGCCGGTTTATTCGACAAAATTATTGTAGCAGTAGTCGGTAAGAATCAGCAGAAGCCCAATGCCTTGCCACTGGGGCAACGAGTAGAGCTCACTAAAAAAGTCTTGGGTCATCTAGAAAATGTGGAAGTTAGGCCATTCGATAGTCTAATCACGCAATTCGTCAAGGAGTGTGACGCCAAAATCATCCTGCGTGGACTGCGCACCGTTGCCGATTTCGAGTACGAGTTTCAGCTAGTTGGCATGAATCGAATTCTGGAACCGAGTATTGAAACTGTGTTTCTTGCACCGGCAGAACATCTCTCCTACATCTCATCTACGTTGGTGCGCGAGATCGCAGCCTATGGTGGCGACATCTCCAAGTTTGTCCACCCGGCTGTAGTCGAAGCCATGGCAAACCAGAAACAGCCKTCGATCTAGCCCARGGYTTATTTTTGGCATTGGGAGCAATACACCGTGCTCCGTKGTCCCTGGCGAATTTCTTTCAAAGTACTTTTGCACACATGGCAGGGTTCGCCTTTGCGGCCATASACMTGAAGCGAYTGTGCAAAGTATCCGGGTTCGCCGTCGCTACCTGTGAAGTCTCTGAGGGTTGTACCACCAACATCGATTGCTCGCTGTAGAACTTGCTGAATACACACTAGCAGTTTCTCGTAGCGCTGCTTCGAAACTTTTCCTGCGCGGCGCTTCGGGTTGATACCGGCAAGAATGAGCGATTCGTTTGCATAGATGTTTCCTACCCCAACGACTACCTTGCTGTCCATGATGAAAGTCTTAACAGCGACATTCCGCCTACGACTCTTCTGGAATAAATAATCGCATACGATTATCATCCTCAATTTGCTGAAGAGTCTTTTTCTGAGTTTTCATATTTCAATTTAAGTTTTTCATATCGTTGCTTATCTATTCGTTCAGTAGCTTCCAATACGGCTTCGATACGATGAGAAGCAACTTATCAAAGATG
>JAESUV010000121.1 GCA_016762975.1 Gammaproteobacteria bacterium
GGCTGAGCCTGTATTGCAGGAGTTAGCACAAGATTATGAGATGCCGAAGCTTATTTTAGAGCATCGTTCACTGAGCAAACTGAAGTCGACCTATACAGATAAACTACCGCTAGAGATTAATAAGGGCACGGGGCGAATTCATTCATCCTTCCAACAAGCAGTCGCCGCCACTGGTCGTCTGTCGTCTACGGACCCTAATCTACAGAACATACCGATTCGTACCGCAGAGGGACGACGTGTTCGACAGGCATTTGTGTGTGACCCAGGCAACAAGATGTTAGCGGCTGACTATTCTCAAGTTGAGCTTAGAATCATGGCGCATCTTTCTCAAGACGAGGGTTTACTCCATGCGTTCTCAAGCGCACAAGATGTTCACAAAGCGACAGCCGCTGATGTTTTTGGAGTAGCTCTTGATGAAGTAAGCATTGATCAGAGGCGCAGTGCGAAGGCAATTAATTTCGGTCTAATTTATGGGATGTCTGCTTTCGGCCTTGCCAAGCAGTTAAATATTAGCCGTGGGGAAGCGGCGGAGTACGTCGATCGTTATTTTGAAAAATATCCTGGTGTACGAAAGTACATGGATGAGACTCAAGCTTTGGCCGATGAGAARGGYTATGTYGAAACCCTGTTCGGCCGACGCCTCTATCTACCSGATATTCACGCYGGCAATGGSATGTTAAGAAAGGCGGCGCAGCGCACGGCAATCAATGCGCCTATGCAAGGAACGGCCGCCGATATAATTAAGAGGGCGATGATTGATATCGATCACTGGCTAGCCATGGGTGAGCTTGATGCACGGATGTTATTGCAGGTTCACGACGAACTGGTTTTCGAGGTGAGCGAGAAAGATCTCGACCTGCTTTCTGAGGGAGTTAAGTTTCGAATGATGACGGCGGCGGCACTAGATGTGCCTCTGGTTGTCGATGTAGGTGTTGGAGATAACTGGGACGAGGCACACTAGTAGAAGGGGACACTAACAACTTAAAGTAGTCATAAGTGGTTAAGTATCTCCGGACGCGGATTTAAGTTGTTAAGTTGTTAGTGTCCCCTGCCTCATCGATCATGTCTGGTGAAGAAAGCCATTCGCTAAGTTTTATTCTAGCTTCGTCAACGCCGACGTTTTTTAGCGAAGAGAATAATTGCAGCGTCACATTGTCCAGTGTAGCTACCTCTTTCTGCACGGCCAGTAGTGTGTTTTGTGCGGCGCCTCTTTTGAGTTTGTCCGATTTAGTTAGCAAGATATGCAAAGGTAGATCGGACTGCACTGCCCAATCGATCATCATGCGATCGAACTCCTTTAGCGGATGTCTAATATCGCTCAGCAGAATCAAGCCAACCAGCGCCTCGCGCTGACGTAGATATTGTTCCAGCTCGCGCTGCCATTTGTCTTTAACTTTGAGCGGCACTTTGGCAAAACCGTAACCGGGCAGATCCACTAAGTGTCTGCCTTCTTCTAACGCGAAGAAGTTGAGGAGTTGAGTGCGCCCAGGCGTTTTACTGATACGGGCGAGGCGATTATGGCCAGTAATCGTGTTTATTGCGCTAGATTTACCTGCGTTCGAGCGGCCGGCAAAGGCTACCTCGGCCAAAGAGTCATCTGGACAGGCCTCGAGGTTTACCGCGCTTGTTACGAACTGAGCCTGATTGAAGTTCATTTTTTTAACACCTTTTGCAAAATCTTTGATCCCAGTACCTCGCTTGAGGAGCGATTGGTTCATTTTCTATCGTCTAATGTGAGGATAAATAGAGTCACCGCGCAATTTACGTTATAATTCGCGACCGAGATTTAATGATCTTGTGTCCGAATCGCTTCAGATGTCCCAGGCAGCGATTGCCTTAGAGACATATCGGAGCAGGCGAGGTGTGAATTACCTCGAAAGGACACTGGTTGGATCGCTAGTTTATCTGAATTTGTTGGAAGTGACCGGGAAAACCCATGAAGAAAACAGTAATAGCAGTACTTGCAGCCGCATTTCTAGGCCTAATACCCACTATACTCCTCGCCCAAGGTGACGCTGCCGCGGGTCAGGCTAAATCTGCCCTCTGTGCCTCTTGTCACGGCGCGGATGGCAACAGTACTTTAGCAATGAACCCGAAGCTTGCGGGTCAGAGCGCCAGATACATGGTTAAACAGCTTCAGGACTTCAAATCAGGCGCTAGGGCTGGAGTCACTATGGCGGCCATGGTGTTGTCACTGAGCGATCAAGACATGGAAGACATTGCAGCATGGTATTCCTCGCAGCAGCCTACAATACAAGGAGCGAATCCAGAGTCGATAGAATTGGCTGAAAGGCTTTACCGCGCGGGGAACTCTGAAATAGCTATTGCTGCTTGCTCAGCTTGTCACTCACCTACAGGAAAGGGCAATGCGCCTGCAGGATTCCCGTCACTGAGCGGTCAGCACGCAGAATACACACTGCAGCAATTGAAGGATTTCAGATCAGGAGCCCGCCAGAATGACGGCGGAGAAATGATGAGAACGGTCGTTGAACGCCTTACTGATAAGGAGCTAGAGGCATTGGCTAGTTATGTTTCTGGCCTCAATTAGTCTCAAAATAGGCCTGAATTAGCCTTTAAACGCCCTGTGAGTAGATAATTGCGCCGAAGCGGTCCTGTATCGGCATCAATGAGATAGCGGGGATCAAGGCGCTGTGATAGTGTTTTTTACAGCAAAAAATTAGTTCGTAGATTGATTAGATAGCTAACAAAACAGCTAAAAAGAGACGGAGTTAAACAATGAAGCGATCAATGCAGGTTTTAACCTTTGCACTGCTAATGCCCTTGGCATTTTCTAGCTTTGCTCAGATAGAAAAATTCATTGCAGGCACTCATTACACTGAGCTTAGTGCACCTGTAAATACCAATGATTCAAGCAAGGTTGAGGTACTGGAAGTATTTTGGTATGGCTGCTCTCACTGTTTTAGATTCGAGCCATTAATAGCCAACTGGGAAGCGAAAATGCCCGCAGACGTTGATTTTGGCCGCTTTCCGGCCATGTGGAACGGCCTGATGGAAGTGCATGCCCAAGTTTACTACACAGCGGTTGCGATGGATGCTTTGGACGTGGTGCATGAGCATGTTTTTAATGCGATCAATATAGAAGGCAACCGATTGCAGAACGAAGGACAAATCGGAGCCCTTTTCGCGAAATACGGCATCGATGAAGACGAATTCACCAAGTCCTTCAATTCATTCTCGGTGCGCACCAAGGTGAATCAAGCTAAGCAGCGTATGCAGGCCTACGAAATTCGCAGCACGCCAAATATGATTGTTAACGGSAAGTATCTTGTTGCCACWGGCCAGAAYGTKTTAACTCAGGCAGATATGCTCGAAGTYGTTGATTTTCTTGTAGAAAAAGAGCGYCAGCAACTCTCAAGCTCTGGCGAGTAAGGCGCGATAAGTAATACCAAGGCYGTTCTGAATGCATTCAGAGCGGCCTTTTTTGTGCCTGKCATATCRATTTGAARYGTMYTTTGAGAGGTCCCKGTCKAACTTGCTTCTCYGATATTGACTCTCATAACAAACTTGCGAGTTAAAACTATTCTGCCGATATAACAGTCTTACATCAGTGATTTAACAATTTATTCAATAGTTTAGCTCCGAATTGAGGAGACTGAATTCTCCGCTCTAAGACGACTAGTCTCTAGGGTCGAAGGTTTTTAGAAAGAACAAACTTTATGCCCAGCTTTGCATTCGATTACTCGCAGTGGCGAGAACAACTGACGGCTTTTCTACCCGTGCAGGTGAGAACCTTGATACAAGGTGCTACCGGCCGGGACCTCGTCAAGAAGATTGAAACCAGCTTCTTGCTTTTCGATAACGAGATTGTTCACTTACAAAGCAGGAGTGTTGCAGTGCTTAAAGGCACTGATGCACAGTCGATAGCAGCGGCCTGCGCAGAACTACTAACAGGCTTTTCCGCGGAACAACGTAAAGAATGTGTTGCTGCGTTATTACTACCGGCAAAATTTTTCGTCGCAACGACAACAACAATGCCAGGAGTTACAAAAGAAAACCTAGCCTCTGCTCTAAAAATTCAGGCCGATAGTATTTTACCGAGCCTCGAGGAACCTTTATCTCTGGCCATCAACCCACTTTCGGCAACGCAAGGCGATGAGCACCTCGCACTGTGGATGTTGGAGACAACATTGTCGGGTCTATTCGACGCCTTCGCAGAGAAGGGCATTTTCCTTGCTGCAGTAAAACCGCGCTTTATGAATGGCTCGGGTGAAAATGCGAGCGACATCAGTGATGGAAGCGACACAGAAATTACAATCCTTGATGTAGATGGCGAGGCTGAAACACAAGTTGTTATACGCGGGGGTATTCTCAAATCTTTGTTGCATGTGCGCAAGCAAGACTTACAACAAGAAGTATTTCAGCAACAGTGGCAGGAAACACTGTCACAAGATTCGGAAAATACAATTGAGCTGAATGCTGCTACTGACTATTTCTCTAGATTAGATATCCAAGCGAATCAAGACTATTGTTTTTTCCCACATGGCGCACTAAACGCTACGCGTAGAACGGCTCAGGGAAAACAATACATAGCCGCTGCCGCCGCCATAGTTGCTGTACTTTTTATTGCCGCTGTTCCCTTTATTCTACAGTCTCTGGAATTTAGATCCTTAGCAAGTACCTTAGAAACTCAGAGAGAAATGGCGAGCGATGCGCGCCAAGACCAAGCTGCAGTTGTAAGTTTCGAAAACGAATGGGGATTGATCAGTGACTTTCCGGAACAGCAATTACGCGAGGCGATGTTCGCGTTACAAAATATACTGAGGCCAGACACGTTAACTTCAATGGAAGTTTCGGAGGGACTAATAAAAATTCAGGGAAGTAGCAATGAACCGCAGGCTATATTGCAGCGTCTAGAACAAGACCCAATGTTTACCGAAGTCGTTTTCTCCAGAGCAACAAACAACCAAAGATACTATATCGACCTCAGAATAAGCACGGTAAATTTCGAGGGATACATGGTGCGCTATTTCCCTGATGAATAATCTCAGAAGAGAAAAATTTAGAAGAAATAATATTGATGAAAATATCTAAACGCGAAAGAAATATTTTGATACTAGCCACAGCAGTGGCTTTGGTATTTGTTCTCACCCGTGGCGGGCCAGTGGTCACGTCGATATATGCCCAAAGGCAAGGCAATATCGAAAGCGTAGAGATCGGTATTATTCGTGAACAACGCCTAATAGAGAACTCGGCTAGATGGAGAGAACGGCGTGTTGAAGTTGAATCGCAGATAGCTGAGTTACAGCGCCAGACTTTTACTGGCGAGACAATACCTATCGTCGAGGCGAATATCCAGCGAGCCCTCTCATTGCAGGCTCGAGATTCGGGCATCACTGTTACTTCGACGCGTCTCGCCGACCGTTTGGTGGCAGATGACTGGCTGCTTATTCGGCAGGAGATGTCGTTCCGTACCAACAATCAAGCGAACACGGTTCGTTTCTTGGAGAAGCTAGAAACCTCAGTACCCAGGCTCCGTGTGACAGCGCTTAATGTAAGCAGAAGTCGC
>JAESUV010000139.1 GCA_016762975.1 Gammaproteobacteria bacterium
ATTGCCCGTTAAGGGCAATGCGAGAGCGCCAAAAGCAAGTAAAATGACATTTTTACGCAGCTTTTGGCGCACGGCAAACGCCAAAAGTCAGGGATGACTTTTTCGGTATCGATTAATAAGTTGCACTGGGATGTGCAACCATTGCCCGCTAAGGGCAATGCGAGAGCGCCAAAAACAAGTAAAATGACACTTTTACGCCAGCTTTTGGCGCACGACAAACTGAAAAAATCAGGGATGAATTTTTCAGTTATAAAAGGGCACTAATATATGACATCACCTAACACCTTACCTGCGTCCATCGAGCTTCTACGGAAGTCGGTTCTCGCTGCCTACTACGCCTTGCTAACCTATTTCGCTGTCAACACGCTGATGGTGTTYGGGGAAATTCGCCCWGCGAGCCTCGCGATATGGCTTATACAAGCCACTCCCTTGCTYATATTCGCGCGAGGTCTGCACYRYGCGAATCTGCGCACCTATGGCTGGGTGTCATTCGCGATTCTCTTGTATTTTATGCACGGYGTTTTGATYGCATTCCAGCCGGGACAGTTYTGGYCCGGACTCATTGAGGCTTCGCTGTGCATCGTGATCTTCATCTTGCTGATATTGTTTATTAGACAATATCGAGATCATTAYCAGGTTTCCCTCTARTTTTTCTAGATTCTCCTAGCGTGATTTCAGCGCGGCCCGCGCTACCATCCAAGCGTAGACTTCACCAGCGGCACGGTCAGCTTGCGTTGCTGCTGCATCGAACTGTGATCCAGCTCATCCAATATTTGCATTAGCGCAGATAGATTTCGCTCCGCGCGCAATAGAATAAAATCCCCCACCGCATCGGGCAAGTCGAAACCCCGCTGTCTTGCACGCAACTGCAAAGCGGACAATTTGTCTTCGTCACTCAGCTCGAATAGCTGAAATAACAAGCCTGATTGCAGGCGCGAATGTAAATCTGGCAGTTGAATTTTGAGCTGCTGAGCAGCCATATGACCCGCAACGATGAGCTGAGTGCCGGTCTGCCGCATCGCATTGAACGCAGTAAACAGTGCTGCTTCCCACTCAACATCGCCGGCAATAGTCTCAATATCATCGATACATACTAGAGAGAGAGACTCCGCTCCTTCCAATATTAGTGGCGCAAACTGAGATTGATCAGCTAGCGGCACATAGATCGCACTACGACCCTTGGCGGTGGCCTTGTTGCAAGATGCCTGCAGTAAATGGCTAAGCCCAGGTGAACCGTTGCCCCAGATATAGAGAAAGGGTTCTTCCTCACCCACGGCGAGCGCATTTACCAGAGGTTGATTCACGTCGCTTACGAAGAAGTTTTTGAATTGTGCATCGTCATCGAGACTGACGCCCAGCGTTAGCTGATCAGGATTGGAGTTGGGCATTGGCTAACGCGTCCACCGATAATGCAACAACGTCGCAAGACCGCTGTCCTCTACAGTGTTGTTAATGGGCAAGAGATCACGATCCAGCGCGATCTGTTCATAGAGCTGCCGCGTGTCGCCCACCAAATTTAGTTGCAATTCAATCCGCTCGCCATCTACCTCTGCAGTGGTCACCAATGATACCAAGCCGAGGTTTTCAATGTAATTAAGCAGCGAGGAATAGGCATTCAGGTTCTTGATGCCCTCAATTCGAAGGCGAATCGATCCACCATCAGTCGACTCAGGGAGGATCGCGAAATAACCCGCGAGCTGTGTAGTAATTCGATTGAGAGGATCATACAAATAGGACTGCAATTCGCTATCAAAGCCATCGAACACAGAGGCTTCCCCTTGAAACTGAAACTGCCAAAGGCCCACTAATTCATTGCTAGCGGTAAAATGTAGCCGGCCCGCCAATATACTGTCTGCTCCATAGCGCTCACTCGCRCTAGAAATGGCAGCCTCATCGAGGTTCCAGGCGACATTTTCAGAGAGCGCCCTCCTGTCCTCAAAATCTAGGACAGGAAAGATGAYGGGTAAGCCACGATCGGCGGCAAAATCTTGCATCACCTTCACAATTTCCGGATTGCTATCTGCCGTCAAAAACTCGCGGTCTCCGCTAGAGCTCTGCAGCACCATCCAGACCAATACGCTAGGTCTATTGCCATCCCAGACAGGAATACCAGCACCCGCTAGTAAGTCATCGATAAGTGCCGCTGCGAAATTTACAGATATTAYGCGTTGCTCGRCYGTATAGAACYGCKCYTCATCCGAATCCAGAGACACTGTATTGTCTTCGAGAGGCAGCTGAATAGATTCACTGATRTAACTGGTGGCCTCCACGTAAYTCTGYGCCTGGGCAATAGCTCTTTCGATGGTCGGRTTTTCCAACCAGCGCGGGTCTCCRGTCACCTTCACTACTACCGCCGCCAAYGCTTCTCTAAATGCCCTGTTRCGCTCAGCCTCGCCATCATTCGAGACTGGGACTTGCTGGCTATACAGCCCRCTGATCTGCAGCGCTAARCTGGGCTGCCAMRAARTAAGTGGCAGCGTAAGCAGCNNNAGGGAATACAGCRTGATTTKTTTCAGTTGCGCGAGCATGGCCGGAATAATACTGTAAATYACCCTGCAAGGGTTAATTCCAGAGCGSTTCTTTGTMTATGACTTRCCTGCCTGCAASCCTTTTTGATTAGCTAGCGATTTACTTGGTGAGCAAACGACAGAACGGCATTTAGTCACTGACGGGAGCACWGCATCTTGATAAAATACGCAGCTAAAATAAGCGGRCCAAAYCTAATCCCGATCTAAAGGACAYATGCGATGACATCTGGCGATGAAAACAACAAGCCCGCCTCCGACGTAASCCCCTCTCTAAGCTACCGCGATGCAGGCGTCGATATCGATGCWGGCAATGCGCTAGTCGATAAAATTAAGGCTGTTACACGCAAGACRAATCGCCCCGAAGTTCTCTCCGAACTAGGCGGCTTCGGGGCRATGTGTGAGATTCCCAGCGGYTATMAACAACCGGTATTGGTTTCGGCGACAGATGGCGTYGGYACAAAATTAAAGCTGGCAGTGGARATGGGCAAGCACGACACAATCGGCATCGATCTCGTTGCCATGTGCGTGAATGACCTTATTGTCTGTGGTGCCGAGCCACTGTTCTTCCTAGACTACTACGCAACCGGCGACCTCAACGTCGCTAGCGCGGTTCAGGTTGTAACTGGAATCGGCGTCGGATGTGAGCTAGCCGGCTGTGCACTTATCGGTGGCGAGACCGCCGAGATGCCAGGAATGTACTCTGGCGAAGACTATGATCTCGCTGGGTTCTCAGTCGGTGTGGTTGAGAAATCCAAAATAATCGATCAGAAAAAAGTTGCCATCGGTGACAACTTGATTGGTCTCAAATCCTCCGGCCCACACTCCAATGGCTACTCACTAATCCGTAAGATTATCGAGGTTAGTGGCGCCACGTTGGATCAACCGTTTGGCGAAAGCACGCTGGGCGAAACCCTACTCGAGCCTACTAAGATCTACGTGAAGACAATCGCCGCATTGGCAGAGTCTGTTGATATCCATGCGCTGGCCCATATAACTGGCGGCGGAATTACCGAGAATCTGCCGCGCGTACTACCGGAAGCTACTCAAGCACAGATCCGAGCCGATTCTTGGAGCCGGCCAGAGATATTTAACTGGCTGCAAGAGAAGGGCGGTGTCGCCGATTCTGAAATGTTAAGGACCTTCAACTGCGGTATTGGCATGATTCTCTGCGTCTCAGCCGAGCAGACCGAACAAGCACTTGAACTGCTTAACAAAGATTCCGATGAAGCCTTTCTCCTTGGTAGTGTCGCTAGTCGCGAAAGCGACGAAGATGCCTCCGTAGTTATGCTGTAGCGTTATAAAAGCCTAAGTCATGCACAACAATCAGCGCTCAGTGGTAGTTCTAATTTCCGGAAATGGGAGCAATCTGCAAGCCATCATGGATTTTAGCAACGGCGAGAACTACAGAGTTTGCGGCGTTATTTCGAACAAACCCGACGCCTACGGACTTACCAGAGCCGAGAAGAGCAATGTCCCATCCACAGTAGTTGACCACCGGCAGTTTGCCAGTCGCGAGTTGTTCGAGGTGACACTCGCAGAAGCCATCGATAAATATGAGCCCGCCCTGATTGTGCTTGCGGGGTTCATGCGCATTCTCGGCGCCGACTTTGTCAAACGCTATCAGGGAAAAATTCTCAATATCCACCCTTCTCTCCTGCCAAATTATCCTGGCACTAACACACATCAGCGGGTACTAGACGCCGGCGAAAAACTGCACGGTGTTTCAGTGCACTTTGTAACAGAGGAACTCGACGGTGGACCGGTGATCGCTCAAGAGTCTATTACTGTAGAGTCATTCGATGATGCCGAGACACTCGCTTTGAAAATCCATGAGAAAGAACATATCCTCTACCCTACTGTCGTATCTTGGTTTGCCGACGGCAGACTCCGGCTAGAAGCCAATGGCGCTTACTTGGACGAACAACTGCTACCGGAAACCGGTGAACGAATACACGCCTCGTGAATGGACTCGCACATAGAAGAGCAAGTGCTGTTCTCTTCACAACCGTCCTATGCAGTCTATGCTCCTACAGCTTTCCACAAGGGGCTGCCCTATTAGAATATACTGCGGAATATGACGCCAGTGCCAACGGCCTAGCGGCAACGGCAAGCCGCAGCCTCGTCAGAATAGATGAAAACAGCTATCGCCTAAGCAATTCTTTAGAGGCTAGCCTTGCGGGGCAAACGCTGGCTAAATTAGAGCAAGCGAGTGAATTCATCCTAGAAGACAATCAAATTGTTTCTCAAAACTATTCTTATCAACTCAGCGGCATCGCCAGTGCAAGTCATGCCATCTTTTTTAATTGGGATGCGAAAATAGCACTAAGCACTGAAGACGGAGAAAGTTGGCCGCTAGCTATTAATGACGGCGTCATGGATCAACTCAGCTCTCAAGCCGCGATGAGACAGAACCTGATCGATGCCAGAGATGGCGCATCTACTTTCTCGTTCGAAATTATCGATGGCGATACTATAGAGACACAGCAATATCGCATAGCGGGCGAGGAAATTCTTTCTACTCCCCTAGGCCTATTGAATACCCTAAGACTTGAGAGAGTACGCGAAGCTTCCGACGAACGTGTAACCAAAATTTGGCTTGCCGTAGATTGGAATTATCTGCTTACTCGAATCGAGCAGTTAAATAACTCAGGCCTGCGAATTGTACTGGAATTAAAGTCGGCAGAACTCAACGGAGAAATAGTCAGGGCAAACAAGTAGCGTTCAGTTTGTGGTTGACTGGTAGGTAGTTAATTGGCAGCCGGCTTTTTACGATAACAGCTGATGACTAGCCTTTCTCCCAAGCTCCTAACTACTGCTCGGGTCCATGAGATTTCTGCAGATTGTATTTTCGCATTTTCTCAACCAAGGTGGTTCGCCCTAACTGCAACCTACCCGCTGCCCGAGCTACGACCCCACCACTAT
>JAESUV010000197.1 GCA_016762975.1 Gammaproteobacteria bacterium
AATTAAATAGATTGTTATCTGATCGCCTGCCTTCACTACCGATTGCAGGCGAGCRAGTTCTTGCTGAATCCCCGCCAAATCGCAGGCGGCATCTATTCTCTGACCAGCCGCTGCTTCCGCCTCACCGCGGTCATACAACAAAGAGATCGTGYCGGAGCTGTAGCCGTAGTCTCTAGCCAAAATATCGTGCAGTGAAAATGCCCACTGCCGAAACTGTGATTTATTCTTATCACCGACTGTTGGACCGGCAAGAATCATGGCGTACTTTATTGAATCAGGCTTATCGAGAAAGAAATCATTCTCATTGGAATTGCTATCCGCCTGCGCACTAGCTGCACCGCTAAGCAATACCCCCAAACCAACTGCTAAATTTTTCACTAAGAGATTCATAGTTTTCATAAATTTATCACTATTACGCTCATCCGTTACGACAAACCCTTAACTCGCCTGCTTACCCAATCCACACAGAGTAATAGAATTAGTAGGGCTAACAACCAAGGCCGATCCCAAAGRTCTATCTCCACTTCACGAGARTAAGCATTCGGCGTGAATTCRATTGTATTCRTCAATTCCCCYGCTGCCGAGAGCTTAAAATAACTGCCGCCACTTAGCTCGGAGATGCGCTCCAGTAGACCGCTGTCGAGCTCGGCATTTGTGTATTCACGCAACGATGGCGTGACTACAAAGGCAGCCATCTTCTCTGCGCTGGAATCACTAACCTCCCCCGCCGCACTCACCACATCTACAAGCAGGCTATAGACTCCTTCCTCTTCTGCAATGAAGCTCGCTCTATAGACACCGTCTTCTTCAATGTCCCATTCCATCGGAACGTCGATAAATTCTTCGAGAGGGCTAGAAGTCTGCATCCACAGCGTCGCATCGTTGTCCGCTTCATACTTGTTGCTGAGTACGGTTGCCCTTACATTAACCTCGTCGCCCACGTTATAGAATTCACGATCGAACTCGATAGTAATTCGTTCTGGAGCGGAGACAGCCAGCCAACGCAATATCTGTCGCCAGAGTATTTCATGGGAGTCATCTGCCGCAGGTAACATCATCTGCCAACGCCAAGTACTTGCGGTGGTCAATGACATGCTACGGCCAGAACCATAGCGCTGCGACGCTAGAAGCGGGAGTGCCTGATTTTGGTATTGCAGCAAGGGATGCTCTAGTAACACCTCTGCGCCAGGCTTGATTCGGCCCGTAACATACGTTCCCTGCAATTCGGGAAGCGCTCGCCACAATGCCTGATTCTCAGAATCATCAGCAGATAGACGCAACAGCGGAGAGAACTCGCCATTGCGTGTGAGTCGTGGATAGAACAGCTCGCCAGTCGGATGATCGCCGCGGCGAATACCGCCGCGCAGATGACTAGGCAAGAAGCTTTCTTCTACTAGAGTAACTGGGAGGATATCGGCTATTGGGCTGCCAATAAATTCTTCGTCTACCATTCCGCTCATTAGAAAGCCGCCGCCACGCTCGGCAACGAAATCCTCTATCATTTGCAGTTGCTCGGCATTGAAAAAATCGAAGTCTATGTCGCCCAGTATAAGCGCTTCATATTGAAACAACTCTTCGCGACTTTCAGGAAACCCACTACTAAGCTCTGTAGCCGATTCGATACCTTGACGGTAATATTTCTCTGGTCCCGTTTGCAGGTAGGTTGCCAAACGTAGTGAATTATCGCCAGATACCGCACGACGAATAAACTTGTATTCGTTACGTGGATGGCCTTCCAAATAGAGTATATCGAGCACATCCTTCTCGGTGTTATCAACCAGAAAGCTGTAACTGTTGTTCCTGTCGATGATCTCCCCAACCTGCAATTCGACATTCAAATCATAGACGATCAGGTCAGGACGCTCAGGTGTTATCTCTAACTCAAAGCGGCGAGTCACTCCTTCAGGGCCTAGAGTCACCACATCAGACACTACCTGAGTTTCGCCATCCATTATGGAAAGCTCGACTTCTTGCCCCTCATAGCCTTGATGATTTATCGCAACCTGCACAATGAATACAGAGCCTTCCAAGACTGTCTTAGCTGCACTCACATCGACAATTCCGATATCTTGGGGGATATCTTCGCGCCCTACTCCGAGGGTGAAAATCGGTATCTGTCTGGCCCCGAAATCTTGAGCGCTAGCTAGAGGATCATCATTGCTATTATCGGCGCCGTCGCTAACTAAGATTATGCCACCCAAAGGGAGGCCGTTTAGCTGATTATCCACATAGCTCAATGCCTGAACGATGGATGAAGCGGTGCCTTCTTCGCTTAATTCCTCGACGCCGGCTATTCGCTGCGTTTCTTTATCGAAACGGAAAGTACGAATTTGGAAGGACTCGGAGAGTTCATCAAGTAGGCCGTTTTTATAGAGCTGCTCTTCTACCGCGGCCTGCCGCGTTTGCCCATCAGGAAGATCGGCGATAGCCATGCTCTGCGAATCATCGATTAACACAGCGAGGTAAGTTTCTTGCGGAGAAACCTGCAGTGTCGTCACTACCGGCCTTAGCAAACAGAACAGAAGCAACACCAACACACTAGAACGTAGGCCGATGAAGAATACCTTCCAGGAGGTGCTGAGCTGCCTAGTTGTTTGTCGATAAGTAAACCAGACACCAACCGTGATCAGCGCAACCAATAAAGCAAACAGCCACGGACTAATGCCGTAAGCAAAAGTAAAAGTGCCTTCTTCGAGAGCTGTAAAAAAGTTAGGTTGTGAGTATTGCATTGCTACTGATCTGTAGTACCAGACCCCTGATTCTCCGACAATACACGGTAGTATTCTTCCACCAAATCGCGGTACTCATCAGGGATGTCTTCATCAACGGTGGCGTACAATTTGTTGTTGATATTATCCAGCTCTGCCTGCGCGCGCAGTGCTCCCTCGAGTTCTGTTATCGGTTGGAGTAGTTGCCTAAATAGTTCTGGTTGATTGAGAAAGTCTTCGATATTTTGCTGCGTCAATTGCTGGCGAATCGCTCTAGCATTACCAATATTGTTCGGTGTACCTTGAGCACCTACACGCCCACCCGATCCTGGCTGCTGTTCACTGCTGCTTCCGCCGCCACTTGCGGCCTGCTGCTGCCCACTTCCTTGTCCTTGCTGCCCCTGTTGCCCTCGCTGCCGGCCCAATTGACCTCTCTGACCAGGCTGATTACCACCAGCACGCGCCTGATCCTGTAATTGTTGCGTGAGTTGCTGCGCCAGTTGCTGCGCCTGCTCCAATTGCTCGCGCATCTCCCGTAGCGAAGGCGCGTCGGCTCCTGGCTCCTGCCCCGCCTCATTGAACGCTAACGCCTGTTGCTCAAGGTCTTCTATCTGTTGACGCAATTGAGCTGCATCGCTTGCCGCCTGCTGCACTTGATCTGATGCCGAGTCGCTACTTGAAGGATTCAAGGCAGCTAGACTTTGTACGAAATCTTCGATCGAATCCTCTAGCTCCTGCTCTATGTCTATCGACAAATTAACCATGCCATTGCGTAACACGCGATTACTAGTCTGCATCTCTTCACGAATCGGCCGGAGTTCACGGCTCGCTGCCTGTGCTTGAGACATCAGACGCTGATCTTCGTTATCACCACGAGCAATGATAGCCCTTAGCATGTCCTCGATTTCTTTTAAATCTTTCTGCTGTTGCTGCTGCGCTTCGATGAGCTCTTGCAGGTCGGCATCATCACGAACAGATTGCCGGGTCTGCCCGAGCCCCTGTTGACGCGTAGTTTCCTGCAAATTCTCCTGCAAATTTCGTTGTTGTTGCAACAGTTGCTGCCCGCGCTGGCCAAGGTTTCGCGCAAGCTGATTTACAGAACGCTCTGACTGTTGACTCAATTCACGTTGCTGCTCGCGCAGATTTTCCAATGCCTTCTGCGATCTAGCCGCAGCAATTGCTGCGGTCTCACTCTGGGARGCTTCYTGCATTTGCTGTGCTGCRCGCTCTAAAGCCGTCTGCGGTTGNTNCNSMYTASMRYTASMRSMSSWMGASSWSSWGCYGSWTYSRGAYTGWGAYTGWGAKKSMKRKKSMTKYTGMTKCTSYKRSKGTGAGGRTGGACTCTGTTGGCCGCGGCTCARCTGCTGYGCTAGCTGTTCRACCTCACGRCTGAGCCGCTCCTGCTGACGCAGTAARCGCTCTAACTCGCGTCGCTTCTGCTCCTCAGTCATTTGTTCTTCGCGCCGCGCTAAATTGCGCTGYGCACGRGTCAAKCCTTCCTGTCTACGYGCTAACTCTTCTAGCTTGTTGGCTTCTTCGGYTTGCTGCTGCGAGCCGCCACCTGCACTGTTCGGCGTCTCATAGCGRTTCTCAAGCTGACCCATYTCCATCTCGAACAATTCGCGTAGATCTTCACGCTCCTGTTGAGCKGCACCGCCACCACCGCCACCRCCGCCTTGCTGCATAGAGATGTTRGTGCGATTGATATTCGCCTCKGCCTTCAATACATATTGCAGTGCTAGCTGCTCGGGTTTCAGGGCACTTGTGACCTGCTCCTTGCCAAGCTCGTCCGCCGCCTGATTCATTTGATCTATAGCGAGTGAAAGGTTTTCTACGGCGGCATCGTAGCTCGCATCGGAGAAACTGACACGTTCTGCGAGACGGTCAATCGAGCGACGAGTCCGCTGCGTCGCCTCGAGTTGCGATTCGGAAATAATCTCAGCATCGGATGCGAATTCTTCCGGTGATACCTTCGTCTGCCTGTTCTTTAATTTCCATGTGGCAGCGATAATGTCTTTCTGTATCTGCACTAGGGCGCTGCTATCGACACTTTCGCCGCCTCCACCGCCACCTCCGCCGCCTCCGCTGGATCGCCGAAATTCCTGGTCGGTAGGAATTACCTGCAGAAAATAGATGTCGGATATGACCTCAACTGGGCCTTCTAGAGCGTTATTGTCAGCGAGCGTTAGAAAATAGCTTACAAAATCGCCCGGCTCTACATCGAGGTCTTCCAAATAAATAAGCTCGTCGCCAGACACCTCGCGCAAATTCTGTTCGGGCAGAAAATCTACCTGCACCTCGTCCGCGCCCACGACGCTGTAATTCAACGTGAACTTACTCAGGCCATAGTCATCAGTAGCATCAATCTGAAGTACGACTTCCTCTAAAGGCATAACCTCCTGATCTTGCCCTGGTCTCTTCAATACCAATTCCGGTGGCGTGTCTTCGATAGAGCGAATGAAGTAGTCGAGCGGATTCTTACTTTGTAGGTCAGAAAAATCAGTTGCGAAGATGCGATAGACGCCATCTTGATTCACAATAAATTTTGCGCGCCCTAGGTTGCCATCCATCACTAGATGAATGTCTTCATAGGGCGGCAGTGGATTGATCTCATCTTCATCCGCGCTATAACTTTCATCGAACTCTACGACTGCTGACTTAATATTCTTATTGAAGGTTATTAGCAGTTCAATTTCAGTCCCTTCCGGCACCACCATATCGCCACTGTCTTGCTCAGTGATGTCTTCAATCCCCGTGTACTCAGGATAGTCCATGGCTAAATCAATTCGCTCGATCTGTGGCAGATCAAACAGGTCAATCTGATATTGTGCTGAACTTTGCTCACCACGCTCATCGAAGGTGACATAGTACGTAGTGTCTTCCACCAGAGAAGGAATGAAGTAGCTATAGGTTGCGTTGTCGCTGCCACTACCATCGCGATTCATTGTGGCATCGCGCCAGTTAACATTGTCATCTTGAAGACGCAGCCTGATCGTGCCGGGTATCGCGTTTCTAACGCGAGCTATGATCGTCACGCTATCACCGCGCTGCATCTCCAGATCGCCTGGCTCAACGCTGATTTCGATATCTGGCAGCACCTCAACTACGACTACCGGCTCGCTGATCGCGAATGGCCACACCAGTCGACTTGCCGCATTAAACAGGGCGTCAGAGCTGAGAAACAAACCCGTCACTATTGCAGCAACACCAGCCGCCGATGCGAGAGAAAGGTAGGACGTTCTAGCAGGTGCAACTGTCTCCACCTGTTCCTGTTGAATCTGCACATGTTCTTGGGCATCCAACCAAAGCTGTTGAATGAACTGCTTGGAAACCCCACGTTTGCCGTTCGCTAAATCTTCTTCAGTAAATTCCAACGAGGTTAGCAGGCGCTGCTCCAAATCCGGAATATGATCTTCTACATAATGTGCCAGCTTTCGGTCATCGGTAGTCTGTCTCCCCAACACCTGAATCAAACGCCAAATTAGTAAGGCGGTGCCCAGCACGGACACAGCAAACAGGACTGTAGTGCCGGTCTTGCCAGACTCTAACCAGAGGGCCGCCGCGCTTAGCGACAAAATTAATACGGAAAAAGCGATAACGAAATAGCTCACCTGCCTCAGAATAAGCAGGTTGCTGCGACGACGACGAAGATTCTTAAGGACTTCTCGAAGATTTTCGAATGTGGGAGACGACATAGAGGCTCTTCTGGCTACAGTGAATAGGAAGACTTATCTTGTACTTCTTGCTCCTCGCTAGGCGACGTCTGAACGTGAACCACGTCACTGATAATTAGCGCGGAAAAAGGCGAAAAGCCACAGCTTTACTGACCGCGAGCACTGACAGATTGTTTCAGTCGTATGGCTTAACTATCCCATTAACCCGCCCGGAATTGCAAGGGCTTATGGGTGGGAATACCGACAAAAGACCAGCAAAATCAGCTAGTCTGAGGATTGCTCAAATACAGCCGCGTGATACTCGATTTTGGGCGAAAGTTTGCCCGGAATGAAGGAGAGCAATTTAGCTTCGCAGGAGCATAACGGACGCTCAGCAACCCATTTCCTGAGGACGGTAGTAGGTTGAATCCTTAGGAAACACTCGAATACCCCGCTGGCTGGCATCTTCTAGCAGTTCTTCGAGGCTACGGTGCATTTCAATGTCCCGCAGAGTCACCATCGTTGGCCGCGGTAAGACCCAACTCTCAGCCGCCGCATCAGCTAGCGCTTCACGCGGCGTAATCCAGCGGTGCTCCAATATTTCATCGTTGTCCACCACTACAGAAACCGGCACTTTAAGCGGACAAAGGAAGAACCAGGTGCAGAAACGTCTAGGCAGTTTGGGTGGAGTAGTCCAATGGGCTGTGTGAACAAGCTGATCGATATCGATGTCGATTCCAGCTTCCTCTTTTGTTTCCCTCACTGCCGCCCGCATTGCGGCCCTATACTCCAAACCTTCCCCATCTAACGCAAAATCTGCCGCATCGACACGCCCCCCAGGGAATACCCAGTGACCTCCGTGAAAGACCAGTTTGGAATTCCGTCTAAGCAACAATACCTCAAGATCCGCCCTATTAGCCGACTCTCGAATGACTACCACTGTTGCCGCCGGTACGGGTTCAATATCTGTCATAGTCCTTCTCTATCATCTTGCTTCTCTGAGAAAAAGGCTGGCCCAAACAGACTAACCAAGTGCACTATCATAGCAATGACGCTAGCGTATTACTTCCAGCTTTTCACGGCATGGGTTGTCACACGCATTGCAGCTGACGCGCCATCGGATTAGAATTCTGCCCACATTTGAAAGAGCCTGCCGGTGGAACCTATGAGAAATGGGCGGGCATAGTCGATTCAGTAATCGCAGGAGAAAAAATATGAAAATCAATTTCGATGGTCAGGTTGCAATCGTAACAGGTGCTGGTGGCGGATTGGGCAAGCAGCACGCCCTAGAGCTGGGTCGACGCGGCGCGAAAGTAGTAGTCAACGACCTAGGTGGTTCGGTAGACGGCAGCGGAGGCTCGTCCTCAGCCGCTGAGCAAGTAGCCCAGGAAATTCGCGATAACGGCGGCACAGCGATATCGAATGATGCATCGGTTACCGATTTCGAGGCAGTTCAGGCGATGGTTGATGAAACCGTTGCAAAATGGGGTCGCATCGATATTTTGGTTAACAACGCCGGCATCCTAAGGGATAAGACCTTCTCAAAACTAGAGTTAGAGAACTGGCATGCCGTTATTGACGTACATCTTACTGGCAGTCTCAATGCAACAAAGTGTGTTTGGCCTATCATGGTTGAACAGAAGTACGGTCGCATTGTGATGACTACGTCCACATCGGGCTTATTTGGAAATTTCGGTCAGGCCAACTACGGCGCCGCTAAGCTGGGCTTAGTTGGGTTTATGAATACGCTACGCTTCGAAGGTGCCAAGTACAAAGTTTTCACTAACGCAATAGCCCCCATCGCTGCGACAAGAATGACGGTCGAATTGCCGGGCTTTGAAGACAGCGCCGAGAAGCTAGCCCCAGAACTGGTTACACCAGCTGTGGTCTATCTCTGCTCAGAGAAGGCTCCCAATGGCCGCATCATTCAGGCAGCAGGCGGGCGCTATTACTCAGCAGACGTCAGAGAGAATGTTGGCGTCGACCTAGGTCTAGGTGCATCCGTTGAAGATATCGAAGACAATATCGAGGCCATTCTCGATATGAGCAGCAATGCAGGCATTCTAGAAAGAACGCCTCATCGCTAACAGGTTTTTTCTTGCTCTGAATAGATCAGGCGTCTCGCGCCTGATCTGCCTGCACCTTCTGAATAGATTCACGCTCATCCATTAAATCCATTAGCGACTTAATGTTTGGCAGCTCTGTCAATGCGTTCCAATTTAGCGCCTTCTTGCACACTATAGTTGCTAGGCTTACGCTAAATCTATAGTAAAAATCTGCGTAACTCAGCTCTTTTCCCGCCAAATAGGGGTCAAAATCCGCCAGCTGTTGCAATGAAGCGAAGCCTTTTTCCAATTGTAGCTTAACCTGCCCTTTCAGCTCATCCGTAGCTGGAGTACCGAAGAACACATCACCATACAAGCATCGCGCTGGCAATTCGATATAGAGCTCCAAATGTCTTATCAACTCCTTTACCTTTGCACGGGCAAAGAGATCCTCAGGGTAGAATGAAGGCCCAATGTTCAGGCTATCGATATAATCGATCATGACGCCAGTTTCGGTCAGGAAGCCTTGCTCAGTCTGCAAACAGGGCACTTTACCCATTGGACTCTTAAGCAAAAATTCCGACTCTTGATTTGGCAACACATGCACTTCCTCGAAATCCATTCCCTTTTCTATCATGATGGCCTTAACCATATTGTAATAGTTACTGTAGGTCATGCCGTGTAGTTTAATTGTCATTGTTTCTCCAAAGTCACTGCCTGTGACTAATTGTTGAATAGTTGTGGCGCCTTAGAAGACTTCTTCGATTGCGCACGCTAAGCTAATACCTGAAATTATGCCAGAATTATCCCGCGATTAAATTGCGCCTAGAAAACTCACGATGAGCTATCGAATCCTACTGCTTTCTGCCTACGACGCCATGAGCCACAAAATGTGGCGTGGCAGACTGGTGGAAATGTTTCCCGAACACCACTGGACTCAACTTATACTGCCGCCGCGCCATTTCAACTGGCGGATAAGAGGCAATAGCTTGCAGTGGGCTCTTAACGAAAAAGACCTGCTCAATCGAGAYTACGATCTGTTAATTRTCACCTCGATGGTKGATCTAGCAAGCCTTCGTGGGTTCATACCCCGCATCGCACAGCTACCCACCCTGCTCTATTTYCATGAGAATCAGTTCGCCTATCCATTGGGWAACACRAYCAGGAACAACAATGTTGAACCRCAGTTGGTTCCTCTKTATTCMGCACTCTGTGCGGATGCCATCGCCTTCAACAGCGACTACAATCGAWCCACGTTCCTGCAAGGSGCCAAGGACTTGCTCAAYAARTTACCTGACCAACTGTCCCCGGAACTGCTGGAGAGAATTGCAAAGAGCGAAGTCATTCCGGTTCCACTAGAAGAATTCCTAARYGAGYCTCAAACSTCAGTAAGGCCARCACCGAAAAATCCTAAGCAAATTCTGGAYGTAGTCTGGAATCATCGCTGGGAATWTGACAAGGGCCCAAAACGCTTGCTGYGTCTAGTGCAGGCAATCCTTRCACAGCGATTRCCMATCAGACTCCATGTCGTCGGACAGCAATTCAGATCATGCCCTGCAGAATTTGAGCAGATAGCGACACTACTRGAGCAGCATGCCGCGGCCATTGCCATCGAACAGGGTAGCTTCGGTTTTATCGAGGACCGTGAGAGYTATTTAAGCCTGCTCAGGCGCTGTGATGTCGTGCTCTCCACCGCTTTACATGATTTTCAGGGCCTTGCCATACAGGAGGCCTGCACATTAGGCTGCACGCCTCTTGTACCTGACGCACTGGTTTATCCTGAATACATCGATAGCGAGTTTCTCTATCCTCTTACTGATCAGCTCAATGAAAGCAGCGGGGACGAGGCGAATTGCGTGGAAATTCTCAAACAACTTGAGAACTGGCAAAGAATGCTAGCCGAGAATATCCCTCTGCCAAGAATCACTTTAGACGACTTCTCGCAGAAGACACTTCGAGCTAAGTATGCGGAACTACTAGAAAGATTAGCTAGCGGAGGCGGAAAGTAGCGCGGCTACTCTGCCAGCTCAACTAGCGGAAAAGCAATTTTCTGGCCGATTTGTATACGATTGAAATCCAGCTCTGGATTGTACTGCCGTACTAGCCAAATAGGAGTGGAGTAGCGATTCCTCGCGATAACACCGATATTGTCGTTACGCTTGATCTCATACTGCTCGACACCCTGGATACGGTAATTGCTAAAAAACTCCTGCTGCAAAGTCGAATGGAATTCTCGACGCTTAAGCTCGAACTCCGCAATATTCACCCGTGAGAAATCCAGAGTAAGGCGCTTGCCTACAATAACTGGATCACGAAATGCCATATTGTTTAACCTGCGCACATCCCAAGCACGAATACTCAACCATTCTCCGAAATGCCCTAGCGTTTCTGATGCCTGAACTTCGACAGTATTGTTGCTCGCTACAGTGTAATCTGACGGATCGGCAGACAAGTTTTCGACAAGTTGTTCGTTACTCTCACTAACATCTATCACAGGGTCCAATGCTTCAGCCGTGCTCTCTTCAACGGTAACTGGAGCGCCCAGTTCTTGATTGTCCGGCAAGACCGCAGCAGGAGGCAGGCGCACTAAGGTGAGCTGTTCCAGTTCTTCTGACGGTGGTGCGGGTGTATCACTGACCGGGTTCGTGCGCGCCACGGCCTCTTCTGCTAGTTGAGTTTCACTAGTTGGAGTTGGCGCAATGGTGGCATCTATACCTGCCAACTGAATCCCAGCATCACCCTGACCAGGCATAATTAACCGCTGCCCGGGATAAATTCTATGTGGGTCTTGAATCCCATTCACTCCCAAAAGCGCTCGCTCAGTAACGCCATAACGCGCAGCAATTAGTGAAACAGTATCGCCTCTACGAACTGTGTACGATCCGTCTTCCGATGCCACCGCCACAATCGAAGTCTGTTGACTGCTATCTTGAGGAAGCAAGAGCCGTTGGCCGATTTGGATCCTGTTTCTGCTCTGCAGCTGATTCAACGAGGCAAGCCGGGTCACCGACGTATTAAAACGCCTAGCGATTACCGATAGGCTATCGCCACGCTCAACCACATAGGCTATATCAGGCGTCTGCACTGGGAATTTAAAATCGGCAAGCACCATTGCCAAAATATCTCCCGAGGGGACAACCTCTTCGCGCACCTTAATTCGAAAACCTGCGGGAATTCTCTTGCCCCCCTCCCACACCACGGGGCGAAGCGCTCGGTTGTCGGCACGCAATTGCTCCAAACTGATACCAATCGAACTGGCAAATACTTCAGCATCGATAAAGGCGTCGGTCTGGACTTCTCTGAAATTGGGGGCGGGGTTAAATTGCACTTCACCGAAGTACTCCTCGGCATTTCTTTCTACTTCATTGACAGCAAGAAATTGCGCATAGAAGTTGCGCGATGCGAACCCGAATGACCGCCCCTTATAATTTGCGATGATTTTTTCTATGTCGGTTGTTTCAGTCTCCCGAACCGCTCTAGCAATTCCGCCGGCACCATGGTTATAAGCAGTTAGCGCCAAGGGCCAAGTGCCGAGCACGCTGTAGTTATACTCAAGCAGGCTCATCGCAGCGCTAGTCGCTGTATAGGGGTCCATCCGTTCATCGACGATGTGATCGATGCGCATGAAGCGTTGGCCGGTGGCACGAGTGAACTGCCACATGCCGGCGGCCGATGCGCTAGAAAAAGCCCCAGGATTAAATGACGACTCGACGTGAGGCAGCACGCCAAGCTCCGCTGGCAATCCTTTCTCTCGTATAACATTACTTATATGCTGCCGGTACGCACCCGATCTTTGTAGTCCGCCAAGGAATCTATCTGACTGACCCAGCTGCCAACGAACATTGGAAGCAGCAGCGCGCAGGGTCTGGTTACTTACATCAATGGGCCATAGCGAGAGGATTTCGCGCTGCGAATCGTTAAGCTGATCACGCCTTCCGGTAGCGAGCACCCGCAAGTCTTCCTGAATTTGGCTACGCCTAGCCTCGATCTGACGGCGGTTCAAACGCATATCAGTATAGATAACATCGAGATGCAGTGAATCGTGCAGAAAGCCACTCTGAGTATCAACTTCGGTATAGACACGAACCCAGAAGCCTATAGCCGGTTCTAATTCAGCAGGTCTGGGAAATAATGCAGCGTCTTGAGCGAACGATTGAAGAGGCAGGAGTAGAGAGAATTGCAGTAATAACAGTGAAAACGCGAAACGACAGCTAAAGAGAGGCTGCTTAGTGTGCTGAGGTTGTTGCCCTATGTGAACCAAACTGAAGCGCCCTTTATTAACATTAGATTTCGACGGGCTAAAACATAGCAATTATGCGGATGATCGCCAAGTGCTATTTACCGCAGAACTAGCCCAGCTCGGGCAAATGTCGACGTGTCACGAACCCTTCCTAAGGGATATCGTCCAACTCTGAACCTTCCTTTACGGGCAACATCAAATCTTCGCGGGTCACGTTCATGTACAAAATAACATTCGAAGCAATATAAATTGAAGAATAGGTACCGATAACCACGCCGATAATAAGCGCAACCGCAAATCCCTGAGTAGATTCGCCACCGATGAAAAGGATGGAGAAAAGCACCAATAGTGTGGTGAATGACGTAATCAAAGTGCGCGATAGTGTTTGATTGAGAGAAATATTGATCATCTCAATCGATGTACCCTTACGTAGGCGACGGAAATTTTCACGAATACGGTCGGACACCACGATGGTGTCGTTCAATGAATAACCAATGATCGCCAACAACGCAGCCAATGTATTCAGATTGAACTCGATTCGGAACAGAGAAAAAATTCCGAGGGTAATAATAATGTCGTGTGCAAGCGCCACCACAGCACCCACCGCGAACTTAAACTGGAAGCGCATGGAGATGTAGACCATGATAATAGCGAGGGCCACCAGCATGCCGATTCCGCCTGATTCAACCAGTTCTCCGCCAACTTTCGCGCTCACGTAGTCGGAACCTAATAGCGTGATCTGACTTCCACTGGCACTCTGCAGCAATTCGGTAATAGACTCTCCAACGATAACTGCCTGCGCAGCCTGCTCGCCTATTGCAACAGTTTCATCTACCGGTAGAAGGATTCGAATGTCGCGATCGGAGCCAAAAGTTACGACTACCGCGTCTTCATAGCTATTCTCACGCAGCGTCTGATTAACATCTTCGACGACAACAGCGTCTGCGTAGCTCAAACGTACCGATGTACCGGAGGTAAAATCCAAGCCAAACTCCAGTGAGTTGAAGGCGAGCGATATGATAGAAACGATTACCAGAATAAGAGACATCACGCCCGCAAGCTTGCGCACACCCATAAAGTCGATTTGTTTTTCAGGTAGTAACATATTTATCTATTTTCCCGCCTCTATGCTCAGGTCGTCTTGCTTGGCAATTTTTCTGTAACTGCCTATGGAGAGTGTCTTGCCAGACTTGCCACCATAAATCCAATTTATAATTGCTCGCGTGCCGATGATGGCAGTGAACATAGATGTAATAATTCCAATCATCAGAGTGATAGCGAAGCCACGCACAGGACCGGTTCCGATCGTATAGAGTACTGCGGCGACTAAGAATGTAGTCAAATTCGCATCGATAATAGTCGTGAATGCACGGTTGTATCCCGCGTCGATGGCCTGCTGCGCCGGCGTGCCGATCCCCAACTCTTCACGAATTCTCGTAAAAATGAGCACATTCGCATCCACCGCCATACCCACGGTAAGCACAATGCCCACGATACCCGGCAGCGTCAGTGTCGCCGGGATTATCGAAGACATCACCGCTACGATCATCAGAATATTCATGATAAGCGCMGCRTTYGCSGCCATRCCAAAAGTACGGTAGTARAACAGCATAAAGAGAACCACRAGACCGGCCGCYACCTGCACGCCCAATAARCCCTGATCGAGATTTTCCTGCCCCATCGATGGTCCGATAACCGATTGCTCAACAATCGTCATAGGGGCCGCYARWGATCCCGAGCGAATAAGCGGAGCGAGGTCGCTTGCCTCYCGCGCSGTCAGCCCGGTGATACTGAATTGACGGCCYARWGCCTGCTGRATAACKGCRTGCATGATGAGTTTTTTGTCTTCATAAAACTCAATATCTTCGACTTCTTCACCCTCTTCRTTCARGGTTGTAAYGGTGCGTGATTTTGTCTCAATCAAAAGTATATCTAAACGTCGGTTCACGTTATCRCGAGTAGCACGGTTCATCTGAGTGCCGCCCTGCGCATCCARRCTYAAGAGCACYGCAGGTTGACTGTTCTGATCGAGTTGATAAACCGCATTGCTTATGCGGTCGCCCTGCAGGACTACATCGTTGTCGACATTGATTAAGATACCCTCGTAGTCATAGGTCTCGTAGCTAAGGCTAGGCGCACCTATCTCGGATTCGAGGTGAAATTCCAATGTGGCGATACGTTGCAGAATTCTGATTGCTTGTGCGGGGTCTTGCATGCCCGGCAATTCTACTACTATCCGATCAGAACCCTGTTGTTGCACTGTGGGCTCTGAAACGCCGAGTGTATCGACGCGGTTCAGCAAAGTAGTTCTATTCGCTTGCAAGGTATCGGTTTGAATCTGTAGCGCGGTAGTCGGTGTCATGCGCATATCGAGGATAAAGACGCCTTCCGCGTCACGACTCTGGAACTGTAAGTCTGGAAAACTATCAACTAATTCCGATCTGGCTTGACTGCGGTCCTCGGCGTTCGCGAAACGCACTTCCAGGTGCGAGATTGAAATCAGGTTTAGACCACGACTTCGAATTCTTTGCTCTCTTAAGATCGTTCTGACATTGCTTAGGTTATTTTCCATACGACGCGTCAATGCAGCATCCATGTCTACTTCCATCAGGAAGTGCACGCCACCTTGCAAGTCCAAGCCAAGGTTCATCTTGCCTGCACCTATCGCCTGTAACCAACCTGGCGTGGTAGGAGCAAGATTCAGAGCTACAATATAGCTCTCGCCCAAAACCTCTTCTATCGCTGTCTTCGCACGCAATTGGTCATTGAGATTATTCAAGCGAATGCGAATGCTCTCGGCATCTATTTCCTCACCGAAGAAATCGACCTCGGCCGCTTCCAGTGCCGACGTAATGGCCGGCATATCTCCCTGACTCAACTCGGTGAGCTCATGAGAAATCTGCAGGGCGGGATCGTCGGGATAGAGGTTTGGCAAGGAATAGAGAAACCCCCAGATAACCACTAGTATAATGAGAATGTTTTTCCAGGCCGGGTATTTATTTAACATATTGTGCTACCAACTAGCTCTTTATCGTCGGTGAATAAACGCGCGCGATTAATTTCCAACGCAACTAGATCTGACTAATTGTACCCTTCGGTAGAACCGCGGCGACTGAAGACTTTTGCAATTTGAGTATTACTTTGTCCGCAACTTCAACGGCGATATAGTCATCGCTTACATTGGTAACCTTGCCCATCAATCCACCGGATGTCATTATTTCGTCTCCCTTGGAAACGCTAGTAATCAGATTTTTATGCTCTTTGGCACGCTTCGACTGCGGACGCCATAAGATCAGATAGAACAGAACGAACATGCCGCCGAATAGCATTAGGTTATAAGTCATCGAAGGTTGCCCTGCGGCTTCTTGAGCATAGGCTGTGGGGAAGATTAAATTCATAAATGACTCTCTCAGGGGAATAGATGTTCTGCTCAGGCAGAAAAGACGGTGATTGTACCGGCTTCAAAGCAGTTCTTATATCGATTATTGCATTCGCTTTAGATCAGCTACGAACGCTGCTTAGTCTTTTCAAATACACCCACTACAAATACCTTACACCAGCGGGCAGCGTGCATTTACCTTAACTTGGGATTATTGCTTTGTTTTCAAGTGCCTAGCGCCTAGATTAAGAAAAATATCAGAGCTGCTTTTGTTGATCTTCCTGAAACTGGCTGACAAAGGCGCTCAATTTACCTTGTTCTATGGCCTCACGCAAACTCGCCATCAGTGTCTGATAATAGTGCAAATTGTGAATCGTATTCAGTTGCGCACCCAGCATTTCCCGGCATTTATCGAGGTGGTGCAGATAGGCGCGACTGAAATTTTGACAGGTATAGCAGCCGCACTCTTCATCCAACGGCGCCGTATCATTGCGGAAGCGACTATTGCGCAACCTCAGCAGGCCTTTGGAGGTAAATAGATGCGCATTTCGCGCATTTCTTGTCGGCATTACGCAGTCAAACATGTCGATACCTTGACTAACAGCATGCACGATATCAGCTGGCGTACCGACTCCCATTAAGTAACGCGGTTTGTCTGCCGGCAATCTCTCGCCACAGAACTCAACAACAGCCTTCATCTCTTCTTTCGGTTCGCCAACAGAAAGCCCACCTAGCGCATAGCCATCGAAGCCTAACTCAAGTAAGCCTGCCAACGACTCCTCTCTCAGTCCCTCGAACATGCCTCCCTGCACGATACCGAACAGTGCTGCGCTGTTATCACCATGCGCTGTCAAACAGCGCTTAGCCCAACGCAGAGAAAGCTGCATCGAATCTCTAACTTCTGTCTCAGTAGCCGGATAAGGCGTGCATTCATCGAATACCATGATGATGTCAGACCCAAGTTGATGCTGAATTTCGATGGCGTTCTCTGGACCGAGAAAAATTTTCGCACCGTCGACGGGGGACCTGAAGGTAACGCCCTTCTCTGTAATCTTGCGCATCTCGCCGAGACTAAATACCTGAAAACCTCCAGAGTCTGTCAGCATGGGTCGCTCCCACCCAGTAAAATCATGCAAGTCGCCATGATTCATGATGACTGCCGTGCCGGGTCTGAGCATCAGATGAAAGGTGTTGCCAAGGATAATATCAGCGCCAGTATCGCGAACCTGCTGCGGGCTCAATCCCTTTACACTGCCATAAGTACCTACCGGCATGAATGCAGGCGTAGCRACWTCGCCGCGAGGGAACYSCATAGTACCGGTTCGGGCTTTACCGTCGACTGCCTTGATCTCRAACTGCATGTGACAATTGGACATAGGATTTAGRCTTGCTTAATAACTACTATTTTAAACTGGGTTTGACTAACTTCAGCTTCGTTACCTGRCTAATAAATACGGATCAGTGYTCTCTAGTCGCACGAAATTCGATGTCTGGCCAACGCTCTTCCATTAGATTCAGGTTGACCCGGGTAGGTGCGAGATAGGTGAGATAACCTCCACCATCGATAGACAGGTTGTCGTGCGCCTTCTTTCGAAACTCCTCCAGTTTAGCCTTATTCTYGGAATCCACCCATCTAGCCACGTAGACCGTAACCGGCTCATAAATGGCATCAACCTTGTATTCGTCTTTCAAGCGAAAGGCCACAACTTCAAATTGCAGCACACCGACGGCACCGACGATTAGATCGTTATTGCGAAGAGGCATGAACAACTGCGTAGAGCCTTCCTCGGATAGCTGCGTCAGCCCCTTYTGCAAAGCCTTCAACTTGAGCGGRTCTTGYAATCGAATRCGCCTGAACAACTCAGGAGCAAAATGAGGGATCCCTAGGAACTTCAATTCCTCTCCTGCGGTAAAGGTATCACCGATTTGAATTGTGCCATGATTATGCAGCCCGATAATGTCACCAGACACAGCCGATTCTGTCTGTTCTCGATCACCAGCAAGAAAGGTCACCGCGTCCGCCACTTTGATATTCTTACCGATGCGGGTATGACGCATCTTCATGCCCTTCGTATACTCACCCGARCARAYCCTCATAAAYGCGATTCGRTCACGGTGYTTAGGATCCATGTTCGCCTGAATYTTGAAGATRAARCCACTGAARTCTTTTTCTTTCGCTTCTACGATGCGTGTTTCTGTTTTTCGATCTCTGGGCTGGGGCGCCCACTCTACGAAATCTTCGAGCATTTTTTTAACGCCGAAATTTCCCAATGCCGTACCAAAGAAAACAGGGGTCAGAGTTCCCTCTAAATAAGCGTCTCTATCGAATTCGTGGCTGGCCCCGCGCACCAGCTCGATCTCATCTATAAAGTCTTGGGTATAACTGCCAAGCAACTCCGCCGTCTCTGGGCTATTTAGCCCATCGATTATCACGTCGTCATGAATCTGGCTCCCTTGGCCCTTCTGATAAACATAAACCTTGTCTTCAACCAGGTTATAGACACCCTTGAATTCTTTGCCCATGCCTAGCGGCCAGTTTATCGGTGCACATTTGATATTGAGAACGGTCTCGATTTCATCGAGAACTTCGATAGGGTCGCGGATATCTCTATCGAGTTTATTAACGAAGGTAAAGATCGGAGTGTCACGCAGACGGCAGACATCCATCAGCTTGATCGTTCTCTCCTCCACGCCCTTCGCCCCATCCACAATCATCAATGCAGAATCCACGGCCGTGAGTACACGGTAGGTATCTTCGGAGAAATCTTCGTGCCCAGGCGTATCGAGCAAATTCACCATTCGACCATTGTAAGGGAACTGCATCACCGAGGAGGTCACAGAGATGCCCCGCTGTTGCTCCATCACCATCCAGTCAGATGTCGCATGACGGTCCGACTTTTTACTCTTCACCGAACCTGCGACCTGAATCAGGTTGCCGTAAAGCAGCAATTTCTCAGTGATAGTGGTCTTGCCTGCATCCGGATGCGAAATGATCGCCAATACACGGCGGCGCTTTATTTCGTCGATTAGTGATTCAATACCCATGCTGATGACTGCCGTGTTATGACCAGAGGCCGCGTTATAACCAGAGATAGTGCGAATGCATGCTCTCTAGTTCAGATTGCAGGATTTGCCTACCCTATGCCCGTTGAAATCGGGCGCGATTATAGCAGCAGGGAGCGAGCGTAGGGAAACCAACCTGCCACACTAGCTATTCATTAGTCTATGGCTAGTCTCGCAGTTACTCTACAATACCCTGCAACAGCAATGAGAACAGAAGCCCGAGGACTCTCAGATATGGATTTCACTCTATCCGAACAACAAATCGCCCTGCAGCAATCCGTGCGCAAATTTGCGCAACAAGAACTGCCAGCTATCGCTAAGCAAGTAGAAGAAAGTGACGAGCCACCGGGTATCGAACTACGTAAGCGCTACGCCGAACTGGGCTATCTCGGCGTTAATCTTGACGAAAAATATGGCGGCGCTGGCATGAGCCACCTCGATGCCGTGATCGTCTTAGAGGAGATTGCCAAAATTTCCATCGCCGTAGCCTTTCCCATATTCGAGTCCTGCTTCGGCCCGAGCTTAGCGATAGCACATTTCGGTAGTGATCGACTGAAGAAAAAAATACTGCCCAGAGTATGCTCAGGCGAGATCGTCGTCGCCGTATCCATGTCGGAGCCGAATGCCGGATCGGCACTGACCGATCTTACGACCATCGCTCAAGTTGAATCCGACCGGGTAATAATCAATGGCAATAAGCGATGGTGTTCGGGGGCCGGTCATTCGGAGGCCTATGTTGTCTATTGCCGCATGGATGATAGCCCCGGGGCGAAGGCGATAGGCGCTGTTGTTGTCGAGAAAGGCAGCAACGGCTTCAGCTTCGGCAAGCCGGACCACCACATGGGCTTTCGCGGCGTCGCGAGCGCTGACATGTATTTCGACAACGTTGAAGTACCAGCTGAGAACATTCTCGTATCAGCAGGCGGCTTCGGGAAATTAATGGATGCATTCGATCTTGAGCGCTGTGGCAATACGACGATGTCATTGGCCGTTGCCCAATCGGCATTCGATTACGTTTTGGACTATGTTCAAGTAAGAGAGCAGTTTGGTAAACCACTCATCGATTTTCAAGCTGTGCAATTGCAGATCGCTGAGATGAAAATGCGACTGGAAGCATCGCGGCTATTGCTCTATCGGGCAGTCGTGAACGCAGAGAAGGGCCTCCCCTCCATCGCGGAGAGTTCGGTCGCCAAATGTTTCGCCAATGAAACCGCACGTGAGGTAACAGGCAAGGCAATGCAACTCATGGGCGGCTATGGCTATTCAAAGGAGTACCCSCTAGAACAGAAACTGCGAGACGCTTGGGGGTGGGGGATCGCCGGCGGTGCCATCGAYATTCAAAAAGCMAATATTGCTGCAGCGCTTGTCGGTAAGCGCTTCAATCAGCGTGCTAAGTAGTCGGATARGCAGAAGCGTCTGGCGAAANAAAAGCTAGTGCAGYACAGCACTTKCAGGCTTAGCCTTAGTTTCRGCAAACTCGGGRTGCAAGATATCCCCGCGYTTCGCTAGCAGCAGGTCGTGCCGACACAGTCGGTCATACTCATCKGTAGCTTGCACGTCGATGTCTTCCAATAAGACRCAGACAACATCATCGTCTTCGATATCCACAATGATRCAAGGCCTGAAACCRATGATCGTATTCAATGAGGCAAGCGCACCAGTCACGCAGCCGTGCACGGGATACAAGCCATTGGAATTTTTCAACAAGCCATAAGATGTGTACGCCACGCCGAATCCAGCCGCCGCAACTATATGTATGATGTCGATTATCGCAGGATCAGTTAAGTCTATGCGGACCGTGTCTGATATTCGCAGCTTATTGGCAAGCTGTTTTTGATTCACTAGCTTCAAAAACAAACTAATGTCTTCTTGATTCCATTCCAGCGTCTCTTCCTTTTCCGAGCGAGTACTGTCAGAGGAAAGACTCAAGACACTGGTTTCGATGGTGAGATCTTTGATCTTAGTCTCGGGCGGACAAGGTACAATCATGGATACGGAGCAGTAGCCTTCGCTGCTCTCGGCACCTAAGCGCCACAGGAATGGAATTTCGGCTGTTAATTCGATCATAGTAGAATGCTGTACAACTAATAGTAGTGCAAACATAGCACATTCCCTTAGTTGGCATAATCTCAATATGCGTCTCTTCTGATCGCTTAGACAGAGAGCTAATTCAGGCTAATTGCTTTTAGGCCACTTAGCGCACACTGCTAATACACTCTTCAACAAGCCTTCTTAAGCCATTGAGGATACTAGAGAATTCAACTAATCTATCGCAAAGTTTTTTTCCACAGATTCTGTGGATAAGTCGGTGGGTAATTCTTCAAGAATCGCTTCAAGCCTCGAAAATACGCCTCTTTGACACAAATTGATCAATTTTCACTCAATGCATTATTTCTATATTATTCAATGACTTAAATGTTATGGAAGCATTGATATAAAATAAAACCTGCTTATTCTTAGTGTTTTGTGACAGACGCTTCGTTTTTGTGCATAAATTCTCGCATCAAACGCAATTTACGATTTGTAAGAGTCTCTTTATCACTGTTTTTATTGAAGTTTTTCAGCCTATAATACCGTTCGTTCTTACAGTTAATTATTGGAATTCATAAACACGGCAATGTTGAAAGGTTCACGTAAAATCACCGCCTTGGCTTGTCTCTTCTTATTAGTAGTAATCGTCATATTCGCATGGGCAATAATCCGCACGAACCGTCTAGGTGCTTCTGCCCAAGAACTGGCACTTCAAGTCGTTGAGGACGCTTTTTCCGAAGATTATCCGACACTGCTCATCGAAAACTCGCACCCTGACTTTCTTGTGGAGCTACCCGTGGAACTGCTAGTTCGGTATCTGAGTGGCATCAATCGCCGAACTGGGCCTCTAGAATCCTTGAAGAGTATTCGGGGGAATGCGGAGATTCCGCTTATAAGCTTTACTCAAAGCGAATATTTTGCAAGTTATGAGCTTGAGCTTATTTTTCGCGACACGCCCGCTGACGTACAGATAGAGTTGCAATTCACCGAGGGTCAGTGGCTAATAATCAGCTTTGAAGCCGTGGCCGATGTACTTGCCAATTAGGCAAGCTATCTAGGTTACGATGAGCTGGTACACCGAAGGCACTAGCAGTGTTGCACAAACCATAGCCAGAAGAACATCGCGGTCAAGGTGATACTGCATTAGTATCGCATCCGGCAGATTAAAGGCGAACACTCCCGCCAACACAAACATTAGCAGTATTAGATTTTTGCTCAGTAACAGCCCCGCCACCAGAAAAGCAATAGAGAATACGATGACGTAATTACTTTCTAGTCCGAAACGGGCGAGAATCTCATTTGCTATCGCTATCCCCAAGGTAATGAAAACTACTGCACAATAAACAAGCGGCTGAATTAACTGTTTTTGTCGTTCCATAATAACACCTCTAAAGCTAGTCACTTTCAGTGGGCTTCAGAATCAATATAGAACAGCTAGGAAAATTTAGGGCGGCCAATCAGCCAGAACATGAACTGGTTCAAACTCGAGTTGTGCGCTACCCAACACTTTTCCGAAGTTTACCGTGAAAGAGACTTTGTGAAGGAGTAACGCAGCGCAAAACCCCATAAATACAGCGGGATTTGCGTGGAAATTCGTCAGAAAACAAAAACAGGCACTTGGAATCTACCCGGCCTAGCACTGAACAGCTTTAGGGAACCCTTACTACTCGGCGACGACTCGTAGTAGTTGCAAGTAGTCACTTAGACCCATGAATATTTTCTCAATTCCATCTTGCTTCATAGTTTGCATGCCATCTTTCAACGCCTGTTCGCGTATCCGGTCCAGGTCCGCCTTTTTGTAGATCATAGCCTGCAATTCATTCGTACCCATTAGCAATTCGTGAATACCGGTTCTGCCTTTGTAACCAGTGCCGCTACAGTCATCGCAGCCCACTGGACCCTGTAGTTCGATATTGTCCAGGTCATAAGGCAATTCTTTAAATTCCTCGCGGCCGTAGGTGTCGACCAGATGATCGAGCTCCTTCTTATCAGGCTTATACGGTTGCTTGCATTTAGCACATAGCGTTCGCATCAAACGCTGCGCCAATACACACAGAAGCGCATCGGAGAAGTTAACCGGATCAAGTCCCAAATCGAGTAGACGAGTAATCGTTTCGGGTGCGGAGTTAGTATGTAGGGTGGATAACACCAAGTGACCCGTTAGAGATGCCTCAACACCGATACTCGCGGTCTCATGATCACGCATCTCACCGATTAGAATTACATCAGGATCGGCACGCAGGAAGGCGCGCATCGCCGTTGCAAAGGTAAAGCCGATCTTGGGCAACATCTGCACCTGCTGCAGTCCGGGCTGTGTAATCTCCACGGGATCTTCAGCCGTCCAAATCTTCCTCTCGGGCTTGTTGATATGCCCGAGTACGGCGTGCAAGGTAGTCGTCTTGCCAGAACCAGTTGGGCCCACAACTAGGAATAATCCATGTGGATGACTCGAAGCACTGATAATTTTCTCTAAATTCTTCGGGCTTAAATTAAGCTTATGTAATGGCATTGCGCTACCCGCCGCCAAAAGGCGTAGTACCGCACTCTCCCCCTGCACCGTGGGTACGGTGGCAACACGAAGCTCCAGACGCTGGCCCCTAATTTTGAGCTTACATTTACCATCCTGAGGCAGGCGTTTTTCAGAGATGTCCAGTCGAGAAATAACTTTCACACGGGCAATCAATGCCGCACAGTGTTCTTTTGGTACCTTGAGTAATTCTCTACAGATACCATCGACGCGTATCCGAACACCGCCTGGCAAATCGTCCTTACCCGGTTCGATGTGAATGTCCGAGGCACCCAATCTCTCCGCTTCGGTGATGATTCGATTAACCAGTTGGATGATGCCGGATGTCGCCGCCAGACCTTCATCTTCATCATCGTCGCCATCCGTATCAACTTCGATGCCGCCTTCACCTCCCAGTGCATCGAACACATCATCGAAACCCGCTTCCACATCTGTATCGCTGCGCAGGAATTGCTGAATATGCTCCGGAAGACCGACGCGAAAGACATAGTTTCTGGCGTTTACAACACCCTGAATCTCCATGATGCGCTGATAATCAGAGGGATCATCGATAAGTATGACCGCCTCTTCCTTGTTGCCCGCTACCGGCAGCCAGAGGTTGTTGCGCAGATAACTCACGCCGATGTTCTCCAAGAGGTCTATCGGGAGCTCATGTTCTGAGTCGTACTTCATATAAGGAACACGGTAATAATGTTCCAGAGATTTTCCAATGTCATCTGCCTCGATGTTGAATTCATCCATGAGACTGCGAGTGACGGTGCCTCCATAGAGAGACACATTGTTCTGTAGTTCGGCTAGTTCGACTCCAGATATTTTGCTTTTCTGAACCAGGTAGTCGTAAGGACCCTGTGTACTCTGTAGGGAAGAACGAAATTGTTTAGCCAACATCTGGCTAACCATCATGGCGTGTTTAAGATCCGTCTTCGTGAACTCTCTATCGCCTTCAAAATTGATCAGCTGCATGACACCCAACAGGATTTCATCCTTGATGGGTACAATGATCATGGATTTTACTTTCCAGCCTTTGGCTTCACTAAAACGTTTATCGAATTGCAGTCGCGGATGGATATCGATTAGCTCTTCGCTATCTAAAACATTTTTAATAACAAGAGCTCTCTGGCTAAGCGCAACATACCCGGCCAGTGATGTTGGGCTGAACGGGACTCTGATTTCAATGGAATCATCATCGTCTGGGTCGCCTCCCTTAAAACTGGCGAGAATTTCCTTCCCGTTATCTACGCTTTGATAAACCGTGAACAGCTTRACGCCAAGCAACGCAAGCAGATCCTGCTCGACTTCCTTCATRGCCTTYTTTAGTTTCTTGCTGTATTTGAGGCGYTGATAAATCTTGGACAATTTAGCGACAAACTCGTCCTGCTTCTCCACAACCCGTGGCGGTGGGATTTCTATTTCTATGTCAGTGCTTGCTGTCTCAGTCATTTTTTTCAGTATTTCCAGCATCTACTATTTAGGTGTTTTGCGTGGTCTGTTCAACCCCAGCCTCAATCGAAGTCCATTCTACGTGCAAAGCCAGCCGGRATGTGACGAAAATACTGTCAAATCCCGTATATCCCGGAGTTTTGGCCGATAACAAAGCCTATCATGCYCACTATTTCTTCAACATTTGTCAGAACAATTTAAAATGCCAGCTATTTCAATCCGTTTCAATAGTTTTTTATTGTTATTACTGCTGCAGATCGCMGTAATTCCGGYGGCTGCGGGACAATTRCCCRAKTTCAAYCCACAGCAAATGAATTGGCTAGGCGACCGAATATTTGCGAACGAATGCAATARAAAMTTTAGCTGTCTTACCAGCTGGAATGAGGGCGAGGACTTTCCCTCACTCGGCATAGGCCACTTCATCTGGTACTCCGCGCAGCAGAACGAACGCTTTGAAGAAACCTTTCCAAACTTGTTAGCCTTCTACAAGAGGCACGGCTATGCATTACCTGAATGGCTGGAGGCATTAGAGAATTCTGACTCTCCCTGGCAGAACAGAGAGCAATTTCTCGCCGATCTAGACAGCCAAAGAATGCGGCAGCTGCGCGAATTCCTAGGCTCAACCACCGAGCTTCAAGTGCTGTTTATTGTCGAAAGGTTGCATGACTCAACGGCCGATCTGTTTCACGAATTAGAACCCTCTGTAAGGCGCTCCGTTGAGGCTAGCTTCTATGCCATCGCCAACTCACAAACACCCTATGGTATGTATGCGCTAATCGACTATGTGCATTTCAAGGGAACCGGCATTGCAACTAGCGAACGCTACATGAATACAGGCTGGGGACTGCTGCAGGTTCTGTTAGAATTGCAGGGCGGCGCTGCCAATCTCGATGAATTCGTCGCCGCTGCTACTCGAGTACTGGAGCGGCGCGTTGCCAATGCGCCTATCCAGCGTAGAGAGCAGCGCTGGATAGCCGGCTGGACCAATAGGCTGCAAACTTATTTGCCGAATTAGAAGAGGCTCAGCGGGCCGAACTGTTGGGCCATAGACGCTAGACTCAAACTCATTAAAGCTATAAGCTTTTCTCCCTACTCTTGCCGATGAATTGACCCGAACCATTCATGCGATTCTCTAGGGTATCTCTCAACAATTACTTAACGAATCTCCAGTATGACTTTCGAACGTAAAAATATTCAAAAAATGCAGGGCTATGCCCCGGGCGAGCAACCCTCAACCGCTAATATCATTAAACTCAATACCAATGAGAACCCCTACCCGCCTAGTCCTCAAGTGCTTACAGCCCTAAAATCGATTGACGTAACCGCTCTCAGGCGCTATCCGTCACCGATGGCTGATTCGTTTCGAGAAGCCGCTAGCAGACTGCACAATATTTCCGCTGAGCAGATTATTCCCACCAATGGTGGTGATGAATTATTACGTCTCGTTCTGACCACCTATGTTGAACAACTAGACACAATCGCGGTCTGCAAACCTAGCTATTCTTTGTATCCAGTTCTCGCTGAAATTCAGGGATGTCAGTTAAAAGAAATTCCACTTCTTGATGATTGGAGCATGCCCGAAGATTTTCTAACGCAATTAAATAAGTCTGCCGCAAAGTTGTTGATTCTGGTTAATCCTAACGCACCCACCGGCGCCCTGCTTCGCGTTGACTATCTTGCCGAGATAGCCGAGAACTTTTCAGGGCTACTGCTAATCGATGAGGCCTATGTCGATTTTATCGACCCTGAACTCAACTACGATTCAATTTCGTTGATTAATTCTCACGACAATATTCTGATACTCAGAACATTAAGTAAGGCCTACTCCTTGGCAGGCCTGCGCTTTGGCTACGGGATTGGAGCGAAATCGCTAATCGAACCGATGATGTTTAAGACACGTGACAGTTACAACACCGACTACATCGCCCAGAGCCTCGCTACCGCGGCATTGGATTCATTTGAATACGCGCAAGAAAACTGCAAACGCATTCGTCAAAGCCGCGAGCAAATGCGTACAGACTTACGCGAACTCGGCCTTAATTCCCCAGCGAGCCAAAGCAACTTCATCTTGTGCCAGGTTCCAGAATCGATAGGCGCCGAAAAACTCTACCAGCAATTAAAACAGCGCAATATCCTAGTGCGCTATTTCGACCAAGACCGGCTGCGCGACAAGCTGCGTATTTCAATTGGTACGGATGCAGAGAACGCGGCGCTAGTCGCTGCGGTAAAGGAGCTGGGAAATCTCTAAGAAGCAGCAATTCACTGTGCTAACTAGTAACTTCTGCTACTCTAATTAAGACCCATTGGCTTCCACTGCCTAGCATATCGCACTCACCCGACAACTAGGCTATTTCCGAAACTTTGCCCAAAACCATGTCCGAATCTAATTCTGAAACCGACAACAGCAGCAATAACGAGCGACAGCATTATTGCCCGACTTGCAAGAAGCCGCTGCGAAGAATTCTGGGCAAGATGGGCCCTTTCTGGGGCTGCAGTGGGTTTCCTGATTGCCGCGCCTCTCTCAATGATGTAGACGGCAAGCCCTCGATTGACGTGGACGAACATTATCGCTGCCCACTGTGCACACGCCGATTGGTAAAAGCGGATGAGGAAAAAGGTGACTATTGGTTTTGCAGCGGATACTCAAAGGGCTGTAAAGTGACTCTTACCGACCATGATGGCGTGCCTGAAGCGGCCTATCAATGTCAAAAATGTAATCACCTACTTGTTAAACGCAGCGGTAAAAATGGTGTATTCTGGGGCTGTAGCGACTACCCCAACTGCACTGCCAGCTATAACGACGATAATAACAGGCCGAAATTTTGATTTTTTCACTACTAAAAATACGCAAGAAAACAGCTGCCGTACTGGTGGGTATCGCCTGTGGTCTAGCCTGTGTATGGGTGGTCGCATCTTGGCAAAAACTCTCCATCCAAGATATCCTTAACATGCTACTGGGTAGTATTTTCTTGCTGGGTGGGATCATGCTAGCAGCCTTGTGTCTTGTTGTCGTATTCGCCTTATTTCGGAAATTACTCAGTAGAATTAACAGCTCCGATTGAGTTAGCTTAGCGCCAGTTAGTACTAAGACTAGAGCAGCGGCAAATTACGAGACATGATCAGTGCGTCTTCCCTTGCGCCTTTGCCCGGATAATAATTTTTACGTTCACCGACCTGCATGAAACCCATTGAACGGTAGAGGTTGATCGCACCCTCATTGGAGCGGCGAGCCTCAAGAAAACAAACTTCAGCCTCCTGTTTATGCGCTCGATCGAGCAGTAACTTAAACAATTTTCTACCGTGGCCATGACGCTGATATTCTGGGCGCACGCACAACGTAAGTAGATGACACTCACCGATTGCCACCGACATGACCCCATGAGCGATTATCTGTTGCCTATTGGCCAAGACCCAACATTGGTAACCAGCTCTTAGGCAATCGACAATGATGCGCTTAGTCCAAGGATGCTCATAGGCGGCGGCTTCATTCTGCGCGACTAGTTCGACATCGCTAGTACGCATTGTTCGAGCAAAAAAGTCTGTTTTAGGATTGGATTCAGGAGGCATAAGATAGTGGAGTTATCAGGCGGTTTCAGAAAGGCAACAGGCGAAATTCTAGCTAGAACTATCAATTCGCTTTCGCAGCGCCTGCAAATGCTGCCATACATCTCTCTTTAGGGTGGGTACTGCCAGCATCGAGGCTAAACTATGCGTTACCGTAAGAAAGTAGCCCTTGCTGCTCTCAAAATCTCGCGCCATTTTGTTCGCATCAAACGGTAATAGGAACTCTTCAACCTGCCCCGCGAACACCAACAGATTAGTGAATCCATCCGTTTCTTTGCGCATCTGCAAAAATCCTGAGATCGCTTTCGCCGCCTCTATCTGGGGCGTGTTTTTCATGGAGTATCCACTGTGCAAGGGCCATGAAAACTCTTCCACTTGCAAGTTCGGCTCGAAGCCATCCTGTCCCAGGGCCTTTAGAATCGCTTGCATCAACAACAATGATTCTTCACTGAGTTGGGCAGAGCCCTGCGGCGGTACTTCGTCGAGCACCGCAAGCCTTTCATTAATACGGTAGTAACGCAGTGTAAAGCTTGGGCTGTTCGGTAGATCCACGGCAGAGACAGGAGCCGATTTGCTCTCATTTTCCGGCACCTCGCTCGCTTGCCGGATTGGTGATACCGTCGCTTTGCGGGGGGCCGGGTCACGCGCGCGCAGCTCTTCTACCGCAGCTAGGCTATTCGCTTTTCTCTCGATCTTCGCTGAGGTCTCGATCTTTGCCTTTATTGACTCATTTGGGGCAGGCAAGACAGCAGCTAAATCTGGAAAATCGTAGTCCGGCGAAGGTTTCGCGCCTGGCAGCTGTTGCCGGGGGAAATAGGTCTGTATATCCATGACCTGTAAATAGGCCTGTCGTTTTCGTTCATTCATCGAGGAACACACTGCAGAAAAATCTAGAGGTGAATATACGCGTTTGCACCTTCCACAACAATAGAATCACCAATACCCCTAGAAGCAATTCAAGGAATACTCCGGACAATTGAAGTAGAGCCCTATTCGTGATTGAATTCGCGTTCGTTGTATTCGAGGTAATCCCATGAAAGCGATAGTCTGTAAAACCTATGGTCCCCCTGAAAATCTTGTCTTAGAAGAAATCGATGATCCAGTTGCCGCGGAGAATGAGGCGATCGTTCAGGTTTACTCCGCATCGCTGAATTTTCCAGACGGATTGCAAATTCAAGGCAAATACCAATTCCAACCTCCGATGCCATTCACACCGGGCTCAGAAATTGGCGGAATCATTACCTCTGTTGGTGCGAACATTCAAAACTTCGCTGTAGGCGACAGAGTCATGGCTACTCCCGGCATCGGCGGATTGGCCGAACAGGTCGCAGTCAAAGCCGATGGCCTGCGTAAGATCCCCCCCAGCATGGATTTTAAGACGGCTGCTGGCTTCGCGATGATTTACACAACGTCCTACTACGCCCTGAAGCAGCGTGCGCAGTTACAGCCCGGCGAAACCTTACTCGTGCTCGGCTCTAGCGGTGGTGTCGGCCTGGCCGCTGTTGAACTCGGCAAGCTCATGGGCGCCAAGGTGATTGCCGCCGCTAGCTCCGATGAGAAACTCGATTTCGTGAATCGCTTGCATCCCGATGCATTGCTCAACTACGGCGATGGCGAACTCAAAGAAAGAGTAAAAGAACTCACTGATGGCAGGGGCGCCGACGTAATCTACGATCCTGTAGGCGGCGACCTCTTCGATCAAAGCTGCCGCTGCATCAACTGGAATGGAAGACTTCTAGTCGTGGGATTCGCCAGCGGGCGCATTCCCCAGTACAAGGCAAACCTCGCCCTACTCAAAGGGTCATCCATGGTCGGCGTATTCCTCGGACGCTTCAGGAAAGAAGAACCTGCAGAATACGAGAAGAACTTCGCCGAGCTACTAGAAATGTACGACGCAGGGAAATTAAAACCCATCGTCACCGAATCTTTCGCGATGACTGATTTTGTAGACGCATTCAATGTGTTCACCGAACGCAAAGTCATGGGCAAAGTAACGCTGGAGATAGACAAAGAGTGACGATTCAAGCCAACAAACTGTCAGACCAACAAATAAGCGACGACCTCAGTCAGCTAAAAACCATTGCCGCCGCACACATGGCAGCAGGCAGGCCGCTCGAAACCAAAACTGTCACCGTCGATGGTGTGGAATTAAGTGTTTTCGCCAATGTTCCAACGAACCTCGGCGAGCTCTATAAACTGGGCTTAGAATCTGGCGATCAAACCTTCTTGGTGTATCAGCAAGAGCGCTTTAGTTTCGCCGAGAGTTTGGACCTGGCACTGCGCATGGCGCGTGTGCTGAAAGAAAAATACACGATTCAGCGGGGTGATCGTGTAGCCATTTGTGCACGCAACTCACCCGAGTGGTGTATGGCCTATATGTCCATCACACTTCTGGGCGCAATTGCGGTGCCCATGAACTCCTGGTGGAAAAGCCCTGAATTAAAATACGGCCTTAGCGACAGTGACAGCAAACTCATCTTCTTAGACCCAGCACGACTAGACTTAGTACAGCCCTTTCTAGATAGCCTCGATGTACAGGTCGTAATGTTCAAGCCCGAGGCCGAATCTGTATTCCCTGAATTTTATGCACTAGCCCGATCAGTGGAGCCTCTTTCTCTAGATGAGCTAAATGAGATCGAGGTACTCCCCGAAGACGAAGCCTCTATCATGTATACCTCAGGCTCTACAGGCATGCCCAAGGGCGTGCTTTCTACCCACCGAAACATAATCAACGCCCTCTATACCTGGAAGTTCGTCAAAGAGATCACTGAAATCCTCAGGCCTGAGTTATTGGAAGAAAACCCGGAATTTCCACCAGCCTTACTCGCGAATGTCCCCCTATTTCACGTAACAGGAAGCCACGCGCAGTTTTTAGCCAGCTTCATCTACTTGCGCAAGTTTGTGATGATGTACAAATGGGATGCTGAGGTTGCCCTGAAACTGATAGAGCAAGAGAGAATTTCGGTGTTTCACGGCGTACCAACGATGGCGTGGGAAATTATGCAATCGCCAAGCTTCGATACGACAGACCTAAGTAGCCTAAGGGGTGTACAGAGTGGTGGCGCTCCTCGCCCCCCGAAACATCTCAATATAATCATGCAAAAATTTCCCGATGCGGCGATTCCCGGCCTTGGCTACGGCCTCACCGAGACAAATGCAATCGGCGCAATAATCTCCGGAAAATTCTACGCCAGCAGGCCGAATAGCACAGGACGACCTACGCCTCCGGTAACCAGCGTAAAAGTGGTAGACGAGGCCGGCAATACCCTAGACGCCTGCGAAGTCGGCGAGATTTGCATCAAAGGTGCAACGGTAATGAAGGGCTATTGGAACAATCCCGAGGCCACCGCTGAGGTAATGAAAGACGGCTGGTTTTACAGCGGCGATATCGGCATGCTGGACGAGCTAGGCTTTCTTATCATCATGGATCGCGCGAAAGACATTGTAATTCGTGGCGGCGAAAACATAGGCTGCGCCGAAGTGGAATATGCGATCAGCGAACACCCTGAGGTGAGTGAGGTATCTGTCTACGGCATACCCGAAGAGCGTCTGGGCGAAATGCTCTGTTCTTCGATCATGCTGCAAGCAGGCAGCGAACTTAATTCTGAGCAATTAACCAGCTTCCTAAGCTCACGGATAGCAACTTTCAAGATACCGGAGAGAATCTTTTTCCAGCATGAGCAACTACCCCGCATAGCGACCGGTAAGATAGCCAAGAAGGAACTCCGCAAGAAAACCATGGATCTCCTCGGTGCCGACGCTTAACACTCGCTATTTTTCCTCATAACCTATTGATTTTATACAATTAACTATAATTCTGAAATTGTTATAAAAATTCTTTCTGTTTATAGTGAAGATTCACACCCGAACAAACGATAGCTTTACTTAGGAGCCTTAGCTCCCTGTGAACACCCGTTTAGTAACAGAGTGAGAATCGCCATGACAGAACTACAGTGGGATGATTCAATCGACGACTCGAAAGAGTATTTTAATACGGCTGTAGCACTGCCTGTTGACCGGGCAAATAGGGTCGGAGAAGTGTCGATAAAGGCAATTTCGCCAAAGACTCAATTTACCGATCTACGCCGGCGTATCGAAGAACGTTTAGACAGCAAACGCATCGAACATGAGTTTGAATTCGATGATCTGGATGGCCTTCTCGACACCATGAGCTAGGCTCGAATGCCGCCAGAAACCCCCTGTTACCGGCGGCCTTGCCTGAATTGACTACCGCTAGACTAAAGTCAAATGCTGTCAATTTCATGGCATTTGACGTTGCCAAGATTCCTCCAAAAACCGCTACCCACTCAGTAACATAATGAGTATGATTGGGCGCTCGTTTGATCAGAATTATTAGAAAATGACTTATTGTGTAGCAATATCAGTGAATGCCGGCATAGTGTTTTGCTCCGATTCACTCACCAACGCCGGTATCGATCAGGTGTCTACCTACAGCAAAATGTTTCACTTCGGCAGCGACGGTGATCGACAAATCGTCATCCTCTGCGCAGGAAATCTAGCCACAACTCAGGCCACAATCGCTACCGCTAGGTCGGACATTAAGAAGGGGGCTGAGGTAAATCTTCTGAACATAGAAACCCTAGAAGAGGCGGCCGACTACATCGGAGATATTTCCAGAGAGCAGCAAGAAAAGCGCACGATCGAAGGCAAGAAATTTGAGGCCAGTTTTATTATTGGYGGCCAGATCGGCAGTGCCGATCATGAGATCATCCTCGTCTATCCAGAGGGGAATCACATCACTACCTCCATGGACACACCCTACCTACAAATTGGCGAGAGCAAGTACGGCAAGCCGATTCTAGATCGCATCCTGCAACCCGATCTTGATCTCGACACCTGTGCGATGTGCGCACTCGTTTCCATGGACTCAACTTTACGCAGCAATCTCAGCGTAGGGCCACCGATAGAGATGCAAGTCTATGAAACTGGCGCYCTCACGSTAAGAAATCTCCACCGTTTCGARGATGACAGTGAATTTCTTCGCGATCTCAAAAAATCCTGGGACCAACTYCTCAAAGATGCCTTCTTGCGCATGCCGCCGCTAACTTGGGCAGCTAATTGGGATAGATTAGGCCGTGAACGAAACGGAGCTTCTTAAGGGACAACTCGGAAAGCACGAAGGGATACGCATCTTCCAGCCCCATACTCCTGTTCAACGAATTCAGTAATAGCGTCAGTTCTCCCCACTTACGCAGCGTGTTGTCTATATTATCGAACTGCGCAGAACTCTGCCTCAACCGATATTGATTCGCCGTCTCTAGCGTATCGATCATGTGTAAATAATGCGCCCAGATCTCTGCCCAATCTTCCCAAGGATGCGACTGCGCATAATGACTGATCATGCTCGGGTCGTAAGGCGAGACTAGGTGGTTCTTGTAGTATTCCTTCAAGGATTTTCCATAGTCCTGCTTATAATCTCCAAACAGTTTCACGAACTGCTGTTTTATTGCGTCGCCCGTTATCAACTTCAGAAAATAATAATGCCCGCTTTCGTGGCGAAAATGCCCTAAGAGAGTTCGATACAGTTCCCGCGTGTATTGGCGGGCTATCTCGCTCTTAACACGATCCGCTTCGGCTATATTGATAGTGATCATCCCATCGAGATGGCCTGTATTTACATGCCGCTCGAATACCTCGGGATTGGTTCGCTGATCTTCCATAAACTTGAAAGCCAGGCCCATAGGATCTTTGCTCTTGCCCACTACCGGCAGGTTCAAACTCAGAAGAGAATAAATAAGTCTTCGCTTAGCGTACTCTAGGCTTTTCCACCAAGCTCGACGATCCTGATTAAGCAGATTAGGAATCGTATGGTTTAGCTCACAAGAGAGACAATAGGCAGATTGCGGATCATTCACCAACCAATTGCACACATCATAGTCGATGGAATTTTTACAGCGGCGCAACTTGGGTTTCGACTCAACCCCCTCACCTATTAGTCTGCGCATTTTCATACCCTGCGGGTCGAAACCTACACGGTTACCACAGCTAAGGCATTTGCTATTCTCGAAAAAAAGCACCTGCCCGCATTTACATTTGAAGTTTTTCATCTACTTGTGGGGAAGAAACCAAGTATCAGCAATACTAGTGTGTATCTTTGCAATCTCTATTTGCAAGACATCAAGGTATTCAAACAAACCTGCATCAAGCAACTTATCTATATTGCCTTTTTCTATAATTCGCAGAGTCTTATCAACTTGTTTAGCGGCCTTGGTATTATTAGGTAGGTGCTTTAGCACTTTAGTGATGGTGGTCAGCACATGTGTCGCTGCGCGCGGAAAATCATCGTCTTGCAAAAGAAACCGCACAACGTCTTCGCCATTCACACGATGCTTCACGTGCTGTCGATACATCTGATAGGCGGTAAGTGAGCGCAGGATGTTCATCCAAAGCGTGTTCTCATAAGGCTCACTGAATTCTGCCGGCTTTGCTCCTGACCCTATATCGGTAAGCAAATTACCGGAACCAACATCGACAATTCGGGTTGCCATATCGGCGCGTTCGAGAGACCTGCCTAAGCGCACAAAGCTGTAGGCCGCTCCTCTACTCATACTGCCAGCCATCAATCCTGATATCTCGTGACAACTTGAGATAATTTCTTCGAGAAACTTGTGCCTCGAGGCTCCCGAAATGGAATCTGCCGCATGGTCTTTTGCGTAATGGAATAAATCATTAATCTTCTCGAACGCTTCCAACGGCATAATTTCCCGCGTAGTACGGGCATTCTCACGGGTATTCGCCAATGTATTCAGAAGCGAGCTAGCACTGTCGAGCAACAGGAAACGCATAACATTGCGYTCMGTCGCCTGTTTGTATTTTTYATCGAAGGATTGATCAGTTCCGGTAATTTCAACCAATGATCGCCAACTTAGYTTCGTRYTMGGAGGTAAGTCTAGTAATAGCGTTGAGAAGACGCTGAGRAGRCGCGCGGTGTTCTCGGCCCGTTCCAGATAACGTGCCTGCCAATATATTCGTTCAGCTACTCGAGAAAGCATGGGNTTATTTGTCTCCCACTATCCAGGTGWCTTTACTACCGCCACCCTGTGATGAATYGACTATGAACGAACCTTTTACCATGGCGACCCGCGTTAGGCCGCCAGCGGTTACATGCGTCTTGTCAGCCTGCAGTATGAAGGGGCGTAGATCCACATGTCGCGGTTCAACAATGCGCTCACCCAATATGGGCACCGTGGAAAGCGATATCAGTGGCTGCGCCATATAATTTCTTGGGTCAGCCTTAATTTTTCTAGCAAATTCAGCCAACTCACGCTTGCTTGCCTGCGGACCAATGAGCATTCCATAGCCCCCAGATTCATTAGCAGGTTTTATCACGAGCTTGTCTAGATTCTGTAATACGTGCTGGCACTGTGCTTTATCGATACACAGAAAACTCTCCACGTTCGGCAGGAGAGGTTCTTCTCCAAGATAATATTTAATCATTGCCGGTACGTAGGTATAAATAATCTTGTCGTCGGCAACACCTGCACCAGGAGCATTTGCGAGAGCTACATTGCCTTTTACCCAGGAATTGAAGAGACCAGGAACGCCAAGGGTGGAATCTTTCCGAAATACTTTTGGGTCAAGAAACATGTCATCAATTCTACGATAGACCACATCAACCTGAGACAAGCCATCGATCGTACGCATAAAGACTTTGTCGCTTTCAACAACAAGATCACTGCCTTCAACGAGTTCTGCCCCCATTCTCTGCGCAAGGAAAGAATGTTCGAAGTAGGCCGAATTGAAAGAGCCTGGAGTAAGCACTACGACTTCGGGATAGTCCGATGGACGCGGCGAGATGGCAGCGAGTGTATCGAATAGCTGTGCCGGATATTCGGTAATAGGACGAATACGGTGATTCTCGAATAATTCAGGGAACACGCGCTTGGTAACGCGTCTGTTCTCCAGCATATAGGAAACGCCTGAAGGTACTCGCAGATTGTCTTCCAATACTAAGAACTGACCATCGTCGCCCTTAATTAAATCCGTTCCACATATATGCGCCCACACACCGTATTTCGGATTTATCCCCATGCACTCCTTTCTGAAATTCGTCGAATCGAGGACGAGTTCCTTRGGAATTACCTTATCTTTGAATATTTTCTGATCGTTGTAGGTATCGTTGATGAAGCARTTCAGAGCTCGCAGGCRCTGCTGCAAACCAAGGCTAGTYTGRTCCCATTCCTTCTCAGCAATGATGCGAGGAATGATGTCATAGGGCCATTCGCGATCGATATTMCCGGCGTCACTRTAAACAGTGAATGAAATCCCCATCGTCTTWATCGCRAGATCGGCRGCACGCTTCTTTTCAAAAAGTTCYTCRTGAGTGAGAGAGGCAAGATARCTTGCTAGACGGCGCGCTGGTTTRCGAGCAAACCCTGGAGAGCTGATAATCTCATCGAAGAATTTTCCCGAATTATAAGTCTTCCAGTTGACGCGCATAGAATTTTCTCGAGGAAAAGTGAATCACTACGTTAAAGCATTCTGAGGTTACTGGCAATCAAGACGCCAAGCATCTTAGCCTACAGGGGCCACGCCATCAGTAGCAATGGCAGCGCGACGATCACTATAATAATTTCCAAAGGTAGGCCCATGCGCCAATAGTCACCGAATTTATAACCCCCCGGGCCCATGATCAAAGCGTTGTTTTGGTGACCTATTGGAGTCAGAAATGCACACGATGCTCCCACCGCTACCGCCATCAAGAATGCATCAGGATTGAGGTTGAGGGCAAGCGCGATGTTGTAGGCAATAGGCGCCATGAGAATTGCCGTCGCCGCATTGTTTAGAACATCAGAAATCGTCATAGTGATGATCAGTATCATGGCAATTAGAAACACAGGAGAAAGATCGCCAGCAACGGCGAGAATGCCATTGACTAGCAACGTCGTGGTGCCAGTTGTCTCAAGCGCCGTACCTAAGGGAATCATTGCACCAAGCAGAACGACGACGGCCCAATCAACGCCGTCATAAAACTCCCTAACAGGCACTATATTTAGAAGAACCATGGCAACGGTAGCCATGCCAAGAGCGAGCTGAATAGTGACTAAGCCACTCGCCGCTGCCACGATCGCTAGGATAAAAGTTAGCATGGCAGGAATAGCCTTAGTATTTCTTCCCAGTCCCAGCACTCGATTCGCAAGGGGATAGCAATTTAACTTGATAATTGCCTCCTCAATTTCACTCACTTCGCCGTGCAGTAGTAACACGTCCCCTACAGCGAATTTAAAATTCCGCAGCCTTTCTCTATGCGGGGTGCCCGATCGAGATGCCGCCAATAAATTTACCCCATACTTTCGGTTAAACCTCAATTGACTGGGCGTCCTCCCAACGATGGGCGAATTCGGAGTAACTACAACTTCTGCAGCCTGCATATCTTCCGAGTGCAACACCTCTTTCTGTCCATTTTCCGCAGATACCAACTGTAAATTGTGATTCTTGGAGAACTGGGCAACATCATCATGCGAGCCCTGAATCATCAGTAAATCGCTGGCCGCGATAAGCTGCCGCCGATACACAACAGGAATGTTTTCTCGCCTGTGGACCATCGATAGTAGTGTCAGATTTTTTTCTGCAAGACTGTCTTTCAGCTCCCCAGCTTTTTTCTCAACGAAAGTCGATTCTTCCGTAACCTTCAATTCGAACAGATATTTCTCAACGTCGAAAAGCTCAAGGCCGGTGGTTTGTTTCCGCACCTTTACCAATTTCCAGCCAATAAACAGCATAAAGAAGATGCCACATATCGCTATTCCCCCACCCACCGGGGCATAGTCAAACATTGTGAAGGCTTCACCGGTCATCTGCTGCCGATAGTTTGCGATCAAAATATTAGGTGGAGTACCAATTAGAGTAACCAAGCCTCCCAAGATCGAACCAAATGAAAGCGGCATCAGAACCGTAGCTGGGGATCGGCCTGCCTTGTTTGTAGATTGAATTGCGATAGGCATCAACAACGCCAAGGCACCGACATTATTCATAAACATCGATAGAAAAGCGGCAAGAAAGGTTAATACGGAAATATGCAGAAAAGGCTTTGAGGAAATAGGCTCTATGGCATCTGCTATGAATTCGACAGCTCCAGATTTCGTTAATCCAAAGCTTACTATTAAGACCATTATCACTGTAACGGTTGCTGGATTACCAAATCCGGCGAACATATCAGCTTGTGGTATTAGGCCGAAGATGCCAGCGCTAAATAGAGCACCTAGCGCGACTATGTCGTAACGCCATCGCCCCCATACTAACAGGACTAATAGGGAAAAAAGTATAAGTAACAGAACACTTTGATCAGTAGTCATCTAGAAAAAACCTAATTATACAATTCTAAATTCCAGAACCCCAACACCATCAATCGAGGCGCATAAGCGATCACCCTTGGATACAGCCGCCACTCCAGATGGAGTACCCGTGTAGATAACATCTCCGGATTTTAGCTCGAAGAACTTGGAAAGCTCACTGATTATTTCCGGCACTGACCAAATCATCTCACTGAGGTTGGCATGCTGCCGGATTTCATCATTTACCTTTAAAGAAATTTGTCTATCACTAAGCTGGGCGACTTCGCTCGCAGGCAGTATTGCCGAAATTGGCGCAGACTGATCGAAACCCTTAGCCAGATCCCAGGGTCGCCCCTTGCTCTTTGCGATAGCTTGCAGATCACGGCGGGTGAAATCTATGCCTACTGCATAGCCATAAACACAGTCCATTGCCGACTCGAGGTCAATATTTTTGCCTCCCGATTTCAAGGCAACGACTAGTTCGACCTCATGATGTAAATCGTTCGTTGCCTGCGGATAAGCTACGTCTTGATTGAAAGTGACACAGGCGCTAGCAGGTTTACTAAAAAAAACCGGCGGCTCCTGTTTCGGGTCTCCGCCCATTTCCTTCACATGCTCACTATAGTTTCTGCCTACACAATAGATTCGATGAACTGGAAATCGTGGAGCCTGTTCACTTACCTCTGCTTGCGCATCAAGCTTCACTGGCACAGACGYAGGTGGTTGCTGTTCTACTACAAATTCCATAGCGRTACATTCTCTGTTGTTGTCGACTTCAAAACGTRCACGTCAATTGCGCATGCAGAGTATCAGCAATTACATTTKCGCGCTGTGGAAACAAAGTGAGRCCSGTSRCATTTTCTATCAGTTCCAGAGTGCTCACCTGATCGCAGAAACTTACCTGCTGCCGAACAYTGCTGTTGAAGATAAAAGCGCTCAACGAATCGGGGGTGCTAATAACCTTGAAGTAGGCAGAGGGAATTACGCCGACCTCATCCTCTCGATCATCGACTCCTGCACGCATTCCTTCTCCGCGAGATCTGTAGATTGGTCCGCTGATCACGTAGACCTCTCCAACCTTATCCGCCAACGCATTGATCGCCTGATCTAGCCGAGACCAACTCCCAACTCTCAGCTCAAACGGCAGGGCTGCCATATTGCTGAGAAAATTCAGTTCAGACCAATAGGGAGTGCCAGCGAAACTACTCATCGGCACCAAACGACCCTGATCCTCCGAAAGTAGATTGATTCCACCTAGTTGATAGCTGCGTTCTTCCGAATCCACAGACACCGCTTGTTCAGCTTGCGGCGCGCTGTCGATAAACTCAAGCTGCTTAGCGCCTCGAGACACGAGGGGATCCTCAAACCACACACGCGGYAGCAGTGAGGCCACACCAAYGCTACCGGCAATCACTCGATAGGCCTGCCAATCAGCAAGGCCGCTCCGCTCRTTAATAGCGGCAACAWACAATTGCCGCACGATAATCTCGCTACYTTCAAGCTCTATGCTACCAGCGATAATCGGGCAGCCAGCCATACAGTGCGAAATATGTACTGTYTGAGCGTTGGCTACTGCCACGACAAGAAAGCTAAAACAACTAGCCCATCGGATAAAGGATTTGTTCATGCACTTCATCGCATTGCTTCAGTGTCTCTTCGCTAAGGGTAACCTCGAGGGCCGCTAACGACTCTTCCAGTTGATCTGCCGTTCGCGCACCGATAATTGTCGATGCGACAAAGTCGAAATTCATACTCCAGGCGGTTGCCAAAGTCACCGGAGACATCCCTGCCTCTTTGGCAATCTCCATGTACTTAGCAGTAGAGGCCAGCGTTCCTTCGTTCACAAAACGGCTAGACATAGCTTTCTGTCTTGGGTCGGCAGAACCGTATTCCGAAAAGCGAGAATTTTTTGGTATCTCCGGTTGATTGTATTTACCACTGAGAACACCGCCCCCTATTGGGGAATACGGCAAGAGTGATACATGCTCCCTCTTACACACCTCTGCCAACTCATCTAGAAATCGGCGATTCAACAGAGAAAAATTATTTTGGATAGACTGAAATCGTGCCAAACCCTCATAATCAGCGACGGTATTTGCCTTCGTCAACCCGTAGGAAGTTTCATTAGAAGTACCGATATAACGCACCTTACCTGCCTGCACTAGTCTATCTAATGCTTCCATGGACTCATCGATAGGTACGATTGGATCTGGCCAATGCACCTGATAGAGATCGATATAATCTATATTCATTCTGCGCAGCGAACCTTCTACGGCCGCTTCGATATGAAACCTGTCTACAGCAGTCAGGCCATTACGAATGGGTGGAACAAACCAGCCCGCCGCCGCTCCAGCAACCTTAGTCGCTATGATGAGTGAGTCTCTGGGTTTGGTCTGAATCCATTCGCCAAATATCTGCTCGGTAACACCAACTGTCTCTGCCGATGGAGGAACTGGATAGACCTCCGCCGTATCGAAGAAATTAATACCGCGCTCATAAGACTCTTCAAGAATCTTAATTGACTCCTTCTTATCGCTCCAGCTGCCAAAGCTCATAGTCCCCATACAAATAGGGCTAACTCGTAATCCACTCTTTCCTATATATCGATGTTCCATACTACTCCCTCTTACTGCATTCAATCATAATCACATACAGCGCCTAGACCTGCGCGCTGCAATCGTCTCCTAGATAACCGCCGCCGCCACAATACACGACATCCTGCAGTTGAATTCGTATTCCATCGGGGTCTGAAAAATAGACCTCAGGAGTTCCACCCTCCACACCGCCGCGATTCGGCATGCGCATGCTAATCCAATGCACCAAGCCAGGTGTATTTGACGCGTCTTCTCTGGCGGTGAATCCATAGTCTTCGAGCTTCGCGATGATGCCATCCACATCGAAGTCCTCAACACTAAGACAAACATGATCCACTCTACCCGGTTGTGTAGGGGCACCTGTTTGATCGCCCCCCACATACATCAGAAACTGTAGTCCATCGCCCACGCCAACAATCGGCGATGTCGGCCCCTGATAGGCCTGAAACCCCAATCCGAAAGTGCGTGTATAAAATTCATTCGCTCGATCTTTATTGGCAAGAAAATTAGTAAAATGACTAAGATCAACAGCACTAAACAGGCCATCACCTGCAGCCTCTTCCACGCGCTCGCAGACCTCTCCAAATTCACCCGCTCCACCACAGTACTCCGTGCTAGAGAGTTGGTAGATCAGACCTTCGACGTCTGCGAAAAATAACTCCTGCGTTCCTGACACCGACCCTCCCTCATCCTGACCTCGAGTCCTAATCCAAGATTGCATAGCAATGTCGAGAGAGGCTTGATTTGGGCCCGGCTGAGCACGACGGGCTACACCGAACGCATCAAGCTGATCGCGCACCGATTCCAGATCGAAATTTTCAACGCTTAGGCCGATATGACTAAAGCCAGGCACCTGGCCCGGCAACAATGGCGACAACGAGAAAAACCTAGGCCCTTGGCCAATGCGTAAACAGACAGATGCACCCTGTCGAGATTGGATACTTGCACCGAATAGGTCCTGATAGAAACGCACTGATCGCTCGACATTGGAAACCCGCATGCCATAGCTGTGCAGTTTACGCACCGCAATCGCAGAAGGAGATTGTGCAAACAATGCCGAACTGAACGAGAGTGCTGGAATTGCTTTGAGAAGGGTGCGCCGGCTGAGCATTGCCGATGCACTACTGGTGTTGGAATTAGTCGTCATAGCCGCTGTCCTCGCGCCTTTTATTGGTCGCGACATCATAGCTAGAGTCCAATGCTAGCGTCTACCTCGTGGCGAATTTAATTCGAAGCAACTTTAACTCGATTCAACTCTTACTCAATTCAACTCTTACTCAATTCAACAGCGCCACCATCTTTCTGCCACTGCTCCATGCCACCTTTTAAGTGTACGACGTTCTCAATACCCATATTTTGCAGCGATTGTGCCGACAGTGCCGAACGCCAACCTTTGTTGCAATAGAGCACCAATTCCTGGGCCTTATCGAATTCGGCTCGGTAATAAGGGCTATCTGGATCTACCCAAAATTCCAGCATTCCACGAGGAATGTGCAGGGAACCGGGAATTTTACCTTCACGCTTTACCTCGCGAACGTCCCGCAGGTCGATAATTACCACCGACTCGTCTAAATTCTCCAGCCGCACCTTCAGACCTGCAGAATCTATAGCCTGTATCTGCTGTTCTGCCTCGGCAACTAGCTGCTTATAGCCCTTTTTTACGTTCATTCTGCAATCCTTTATCTGTTCATTTGTCTATTTATCTGTCTATTTAGCTCACTATTCAAATCACTAACTAGTCGCGATACTCCAGCACGGTATTCGCCAAAAATAAGGAAAGAGTAGAGCTATAAGCCACGCACTAGCGGCGCGAGGACTTCACCAACGCACCACCACCGGATACAACCGCGCCAAATACATTGCCTGCAGAATCCACGGCCACCCCTTCAGGGTTTGAGCCCGCTGGGTAAGCCGCCACCGTTCCATCGATGAAGTAGTCCACAATGCCATCTAATAAGCTACCCACACGGATACCTGCATGCCAACCTGGGTTCCTGATGTCATCGAACTCCGATTCTGAATCTGCC
>JAESUV010000122.1 GCA_016762975.1 Gammaproteobacteria bacterium
AGCTACAAAATAGGAAGAAAAGAGGTTAGAAAAATGCCAACAACAATCATGGTAGACAGCGCCGACCTAGAGGATCGGGCGCACCTGGACAGCTTGACGGAATTGCAAGCCTCAGAAGCCGTTAGGCGGCTTTCCTGGGATTCCTGGGATAATCGGTGCCAGGTGCTAGCTGGGCGGCTGTAGGTGCTGGTGATGCTGATGGCCGTTTGGAAGTGACTACCAACCGAACTTTCGCTGGAAATACTGAGTCTGGAGCATTCTGGCAGCAGTTGAAGGCAGCCGGTTTCATCTCGGGTAATCCTGCCGATGCTGGTCTACTGACTATGCCAACAAACGCATGGAGTGGATTCATGGGTGTCACTACAGCCGCTATGGGTGGCAACTTGACCGGTACTAAAGTGTGCTTGAGCCAGGTTCCAGGTTCTGCTGCGATCTCTATCGACAATGAGCTTGATGATGGCCTAGGTGCTACGGGTCGTCTCCGAGCTACTATAGGTACGAGTGGTGTTAATACAAACCCAAGCAATGCAGTACTTGCGGCTCTTTATTCTGAAGATAACGTTTATACTATCTGCTATAGAATTTAAAGTTGCCAGCTAGCTAATACTAGCAGCGTAAAAAAACCCGACGGCCTATGGCAGTCGGGTTTTTTTACGTCTCGGGTTTAGTAATTCAATAATTAATTCGGCATGCTTGAATCGCTTTGATCTGTGCTTACAAAGAAGCTAAAGAAAAGAAGAGGCCAGATACCAACATGGACCATTGCATCGGCAGTATTGAATATATAGTTCCAGTAGGGAATGTGTTGGATGTCGATAAAGTCGATCACGCTGCCATATACAAATCGGTCTAGTATGTTGCTGGCCCCACCACCGACTATGAATCCGAAGCAAATATACTCATAGCGCTTGATCGATGGGCTAAACCAGAGATAGGCGCTTACGCCGACCAGAAGCGCAATGCTGATAGCGGCAAACAACCCACCCATTCCCTGCAACATACCAAACACACCGCCGTGATTGCGGATATGAGTAAAGTGAACCAGATTGCTCCATTCGACTGTTGTGTTCTGTGGGATCGTGCTATTTACCCAGTACCCAATTAGCTGAGATAGAGCCAGCACAGTTAACACGATGGCAGCGAAGCTGAGCATGTTGCTTGTTTTATTGTCTAACTGCATAGATTCACTAATTTCTATCTTGAGATACTCTACCTAAGTAGTCTAATTTTTGAGCAAGGCAAAAAGTTTGCGTAAGCGAATAGCATTCGCTCCTACGTCGCCAGTGCCTACTCGAGAAACCGACCTAGCATCAACGAAGGTATTAGATCCTTGTTGTTCGATTTTGATAACAATATCGTCCTTAAAGCGAAACCAGAACGTTGTGTCAGTAGCTTCTATTCTGCCAGTGGAGGCGTCTTGTGCAACAAGCTCCCAGCCCAAATCATCGACTGCAGCCAACGCCTTCTCGAAAATTACGTTTGCAGATTCGCTATAGCGCTGCGTAATTAGATCCGGGTAGGCCTCATTCGTTTGTTCGATCAATTTCTCCGGCGTCATATTGTTGGAGCCGCCATAGACTAATGTATTCGGTGCATCGGCACGGAGTAGCGCTATTGCAACAAATTCAGGCGGGTTGACTCGATTAGTTGAGATGTCGTGAATCGGCGGATAGTTCACGCCTTCGGCGGGGCGGAAGCTTTCGGGAATAAGATAGGCAACCCATGCCAACAAGGCGCCAGCAACCGCGAGGCCTATGAATTTTCCAGCATTCTTAACCTTGAATAATTGGCCAGCTGTGAGCGTGGCAGCGGCTAGTAGGAGGCAGGTCCAGGCAAGCCATTGCCCGTACTGATTGGCTGTACCGAGAAGGGAGAATCCGCGTCGGAAGTCCCAAAAGCCAAGCCAAATGCCGGCGGCAGAGGCGAGCGTCAGCAGTCCCAAGCCGAGTCCCATTGCTAGACTGGCGAGTCCGCCGACTTTTAGCCAAAGTCGCGGTTTTGTTTGATCGGTAATTTCGATGGTCATAATTATTCCTTGAAAATTGGCTCGTCGGCATACTGCAAAATATTGGTGCTGCCATCGCTCTCACTGAAAGCTACGATGCTATGAGCACAATTGTGCATTCTCGGAGGCGCCCAGAGCTGGTCCATACTACGACCTTCGACGTGACAAAGATAAGATTTTATTAGTGCTCCGTGACTCACTATCGCGACTTTCCTGCCACTCGCAGGACTTGTTCGATGTGTGGCCTCAATATTCGTCACGGCATCGATGGCTCGCTGTTGTAACTCAAAGAAGCTCTCGGCACCATCCACTTGAAACAGGTGAGGCTGCTCCCAAAAATGGCGATGAGAATCGGGTTCTCTCTGGGCAATGTCTTCATAGAGATGGCCTTCCCAGGGCCCAAGAAATATTTCGCGTAGTTCATCGAGATAACTAATCTCGGTTGTTGACTCAGGGAACGCATACTCCGCAGTCTGGCGTGTGCGTAGGCTGCTGCTGCAATAAATTTTATCAAACGCTAGATGCTTAATGCGCTGTCCAAGCTCCTTCGCTTGTTGGATGCCCAAATCCGTTAGATGCGATTCACTCTGACCCTGAACTCGCCGTTCTTTGTTCCAGTTGGTCTCTCCGTGCCGAATTAAATGAAGCTCCATTTTCAATTTTCCCTGTCTACTACGTTTGTTCGCGTTCTCGAGACGGCATCTAACCAACCGTCATATTGTTTCTTTCTCCATGCATCATCTTTGTCCGGTTCGAAGCGCTGGTCTAGCTCCCATTTTGCGCTGATCTCTTCCAATGATTCAAAGATGCCAGCTTGCAGACCGGCGATATAGGCTGCGCCTAGAGCGGTGGTCTCTGTAAGTTTGGGTCTTAGTACATCAAGGTTCAGTAGGTCAGACAACTTCTGCATCACGTAATCGTTGTTTGCCATTCCTCCATCGACACGAAGGCTAGCTACGATGCCGCCATCTGCTTCGATCGCGATTAATAGGTCCTTGCTCTGATAACAGACACTGAGCAGAGCGGCAGTAACCACTTCTTTTACGCCACTGTCGCGAGTGAGCCCGAACAATGCACCTCGCGCTGTTGGGTCCCAATATGGCGCTCCCAGTCCGGTGAAAGCGGGCACCAGATAGACACTTAGATCTTCGCTGGTTTTCTCCGCCAATGCCTCAGATTCGTTGGCATGTTCGATGAGATGCAAACCATCTCTAATCCACTGCATGGTGGCGCCTGCCATGAAGATACTGCCCTCAAGCGCGTAACTGGTTTTACCGTTGAGGCGAAAAGCCACGGTGCTTAGAAGGCGGTTTGTAGATTTGACTACTTGATTGCCGGTATTTAATAAGAGAAAGCAGCCAGTGCCGTAGGTGCTCTTGGCCATGCCGGGGGAGAAGCAACACTGCCCGAATGCAGCAGCTTGTTGGTCGCCAATAATTCCCGTAATGGGTATGGAGCTGCCGAAGTGCTCGGCATCACATTCACCAAATTCAGCGGCACAATCTTCAACAATCGGTAAGAGTGAGGACGGCAGTTCGAAAATTTCAAGTAACTCGTCGTCCCACTGCTGAGAATGGATATTGAATAGCTGTGTTCTAGATGCGTTCGTGGCATCGGTGCGGTGACTGCGCCCTTTACTTAGATGCCACAGCAGAAAACAATCGACCGTACCGAAGGCAAGCTCGCCATTTTCGGCGCGTTCTCTGGCACCTGCAACATTCTCTAGAATCCAGTGAATCTTACTCGCGGAAAAATAAGAATCGATGAGTAGGCCTGTCTTTTGCTGAATTATTTCTTCTAAATGTTGAGCTTTTAATGCGTCGCAGTAATCGCTGGTTCGACGGTCCTGCCAGACGATCGCGTTGTAGATTGGAAGGCCAGTTTCTCTGTCCCACACGATGGTGGTCTCACGTTGATTAGTTATTCCTATACAACGAATCTGATCAGAAGTAATTGAGGCTTTTTCGAGTGCACTGCGGCAGCTTGCGATAGTGCTCTGCCAAATTTCCATCGCATCATGCTCTACCCAGCCGTTGTCAGGGAAGTGCTGCGCGAATTCCTGCTGCCCTACGGAGAGTTTGTTCCCCTGAGAGTCGAATATAAGGGCGCGACTGCTGGTAGTGCCCTGATCGATCGCGAGAATGAAATTTCTCATGCTAATAATCTCTTCAGTAAAATCGAACTGGTCGCTTGCTTTTCAATCTCCTAAATCTTGCAAGAATCTCGTAGCATTGCAGAGATAGAATCATAGAAAAAACAGTTCCTCATGTTACACTAACTGTCTATTTCGTGGGCAAGTTCGTAGGCCTAATTGCGCCACCCCTAAGCAAGAGTATCCGAGTCAAAAAATTTATGCATGATCTCCTAATAATCGGTGGCGGCATCAATGGAGTCGGCATTGCTGCTGATGCTGCGGGTCGCGGTTTGGATGTGGTCCTTTGCGAAAAGGCTGACCTTGCCTCCGCAACTTCATCAGGCAGTTCAAAACTTATCCACGGTGGCTTGCGCTATCTCGAATTCTACGAATTTGGATTGGTGCGAAAGTCATTGCAAGAGCGAGAAGTACTCACCGCCGCGGCCGCACATATTATTCAGCCTCTCGCTTTTCATATTCCTCAATTACCACATTCACGAAGCTCCTGGCTTATTCGAGCTGGACTTTTTTTGTATGATAATTTGGCGCGACGTAAGCGTTTTGGGAGATCGCGCTCCATCAAGATAGATCCCAAAGGCCCACTCAATTCAGCAATTACCAGTGGCTTCGAATATTGGGACGCACAGGTAGATGATTCGCGCCTAGTTGTATTGAATGCGCGGCAGGCGAAGCAGCGCGGAGCGCAGATACTTACGCGCACAGAATGCACTGGCATGAAGTCTCTAGATAACGGCTGGCGCGTCACGCTTCACGATCATGATAGCAATACTGACACTGAAATCGATTGCAAGGTCATCGTGAATGCGACAGGGCCTTGGGTTGCCGCGCTATCTGAGCAGCTCAGCAATGAGGAGGCGGAGCATGAAATTCGCCTCGTCAAAGGCAGTCATATTGTTGTGCCACGCATGTACCCAAGCTCGCAGGCTTTTATGTTGCAGCATCATGACGGTAGAGTGATTTTTGTAATTCCGTGGCTGCAAGACTATACGTTGATAGGGACGACTGAGGCTGAACATAAAGGTGGCCTGGAGCGTGTAGAAATCTCTAAAGAAGAGACCAGCTATCTACTCTCGATTGTGAATTTATACTTCAAGAAGGCGATCTTGCATTCAGATATTGTGCACAGTTTTGCCGCCGTGAGACCGCTAATAGACGATGAAGAAGTAAACGCTAGTAAGGTATCGAGAGACTACAACTTAGTATTGGAAACGAATCCA
>JAESUV010000123.1 GCA_016762975.1 Gammaproteobacteria bacterium
CCGTGATATGTAAATCCGACGCGCCTTGCTTTACACTGAATCCGAGTAGTTCTGTAATATCCATTTGCCTTCCTTACCGCTTTTTATAGTTTTTCTATTTTCAGGGCTAAACTAGTGTGAGCTTCTAGCTCTAGTCGCATCTATCAATCTTTTCGTAGCCGACTCAGAGCCCTGATACCACTAGCCAATAGTCACAAGCTCACCTATAGTACCTGTCCTGTAATAAATATCCCATACCTAGCTAGCGCATAATTCATATCAAAACGTGACCACCATAGCAGAAAATATTGAGCAGTTAAGAGGCCGATTGCAACGGTTTGAACGCCAATATGAGCGCAGCGCAGGTAGCGTGAAATTGTTGGCTGTCAGCAAGCGACACCCTGTAGAGAGCATTATCGCAGCCAACGAGGCCGGCATTGAGGACTTTGGCGAAAATTATCTGCAAGAAGCACTGGATAAAATCCAACATTTATCTTCAAGGCGGCTAATCTGGCACTTCATAGGCCCTATCCAGTCGAATAAGACTAAAGCTATAGCCAAAAATTTCCAATGGGTACACAGCATCGATCGCTTAAAGGTCGCTCAGCGCCTCAGCGATCAACGAGAACCCTCGGCAGCGAAGCTAAATGTCTGTGTACAAATAAAACTCTCCCAAGAGCCGAGCAAAACCGGCATCGAGTTAGGTGAAGCAGAGGCGCTCTGCGATAGTGTAGAAGCATTGCCAAATCTCAAACTACGCGGCCTAATGGCCATTCCAGCAGCTCTGCTAGACCTAGAGTCGCAGCGCCGATCGTTTCAAACATTGGCGCAAGAGTACTCTCGGCTCAAGCCGCGCTACGCACAATTCGATACATTGTCGATGGGTATGAGCAATGATTTTGAAGCCGCCATTGCTGAGGGTTCCACGCTTATTCGAATCGGTACTACCCTATTCGGTACTCGCAGCTAGCTTTGAACCAAGCAAATTAGTTACCTAGCCTTCTTTAATTAATCTATACCGAAAAGGCCATCCATGACTTTTCGGTATAGATTAATTAAAGAAGGTCAGAAAAATGCGCTAGAATACGAGGCTGTTCTACGTATACTTCCTAAGCAGCAATAGCATTCGGATCAGGCCAGGGAATAATTTTGAAAAGTACTAAAATTGGTTTTATTGGCGCCGGGAATATGGCCAATGGTCTCATTCGCGGCCTTATCGCCAAAGGCACTAATCCTGAGAATATTTGGGCCAGCGATCTCGACGATAGCAAGCTGGCGCTACTTGCTAGGGACTGCTCTATACAAACTGGCAGTAATAGTGACATAGCAAATAACGTCAATGTAATCGTGCTTGCCGTTAAGCCCCAGGTGATGCGGGATGTCTGCAGGGCATTATCGGCAGATTTAACAAATGATCGCGAATTGCTACTGATATCAATTGCCGCAGGCATTACCACTGCTCATTTAGAGAGTTGGTTTGGCGAAACCGCTGCTATCGTTCGCTGTATGCCAAATACGCCTGCCCTCGTCGGCATGGGTGCAAGCGGATTATTTGCTAATGGCGCGGTTACCGAAGAACAAAAGCAACTCGCCCAGGAGATTATTAGTGCCGTCGGCTTCGCCGCTTGGGTTGATGCCGATTCAGACATCGACATTGTTACAGCAGTTTCCGGTAGTGGGCCCGCCTACTTTTTCCTGTTTATGGAAGCTATGCAGGAAACGGCGAAGGAGATGGGGCTGAGTGAGGATTTAGCACGAGCACTCACCTATCACACGGCTGCTGGTGCGGCTGCGCTCGCACAGCACAGCAAAGACGATATTGCCACGTTGCGGCGCAACGTCACCTCGCCTGGTGGAACAACTGAGCAAGCAATCTTACAATTTGAAAATGGCGATCTTAGAGGCTTGGTTGCAAAAGCCCTTAACGCAGCCAAAACGCGCTCTGTAGAACTGGCCAAAGAAACCGAGAGCACGTAGTTTGCATTAACTAACATTTTTATATTGAACAACTGTTTCTTTATTAGCATTAAATAATTTTTACAACATTTGGAWMTAGGCATTATGGGAARCTCTGCAGCACTAATTTTTAGTACCATTACAGGAATCTATATACTTGCCGTGTTGCTTCGWTTTTTACTTCAAGTTGCTAAGGCCGATTTCTACAATCCCGTTTCGCAGGCARTAATAAAAATTACTGACCCGATGGTRCGARTTCTTCGRACGTTTATTCCTGGCTACAAGGGCATYGATTTTTCTTCGCTCGTATTGGCTTTYGTCRTAGARGCTATCGCAATCTGTGTGTTGATTAYTCTCTATGGTGGCACYATTCCYGGCRTCGGATMTATCATTACWTGGGCATTCGTAGGTGTTGTATTATTTATCGTAAGTATTTATTACTACGCYATATTGGCATCAATCATAATGTCGTTTGTTATGATGTTTTCGGGYAGYACGAATCCTCAYCCACTACTGCTCTTGGTTTGGCAGTTGACTGAACCGGTAATGGCGCCAGTGCGRAAAATAATCCCTTCAATGGGTGGCCTGGATTTTTCACCTATCKTTATTTTCATAGTCATTCAGATAATTCAAAATTTTATCCTTACCACCTTCGGCATCAATCAACAGCATGCAATGGTTATAATCGGAATTTAGACAATTCACGCAGGCCTTAACTGACTCGAAATTCATTCTATGTACTATCGTTGGGAAGAAGAAGCCTTATACTTGAACTGYAGCGTYCAGCCTAAATCCAACGAAGACCGAATAGTTGGGCCGGTAGGYGAATACCTGAAGATTAGAATCTCCGCARCGCCAACGGAYGGTAARGCWAACGCGCAACTAATTCGATTTTTGGCGAAACTATTTCATACTAATCAGGCTGCTATTACACTAGTTCGCGGGCAGACGGGACGACATAAAAGATTGCGCATCAAGAAACCGCTCTCTGTTCCCTCAGGGCTGGAAATACCCAAGGATACATTCTCTTAATAAAGAACCCAGTACAGTGCTAGCCAAAAGTTAGTTAGAAAGAGTTCAGATAAAAGGATCGGAGAAAGCTTCGATAGCCATAAGCAATGCCAGACTCAATGCCTACAGATTCAGTTGGCCTCGTTACCCCACAGGTCTATAAATTCGATGAGCCTCTAACTCTTCGAAGCGGCAAAGTATTGCCCGAATATGAGCTAATCGTCGAGACCTACGGAAAACTCAATAATGACAAGACGAATGCCATTCTTGTCTGTCATGCACTCAGCGGCGATCATCATGTGGCCGGCTATCATAGCGAGAGTGATAGCAAACCCGGCTGGTGGGACAGCTGTATAGGGCCTGGCAAGGCAATTGATACCAACCTCTTCTATGTCGTTAGCCTAAACAATCTTGGCGGATGCGCCGGCAGTACCGGGCCCACTTCGATCAATCCAGAGACTCAAAAGTACTACGGCCCCGACTTTCCTGTCGTCACCGTGCGCGACTGGGTTACTAGTCAGCTGCGGCTAATGGAGGCAATGGAAATTCCCGAATGGGCAGCAGTAGTAGGAGGCAGCCTCGGGGGCATGCAAGTATTACGCTGGACAATCAGCTACCCCGAGCGCGTCCGCCACGCGATCTGTATAGCTGCAGCGCCAAAATTGTCGGCACAAAACATTGCCTTCAACGAGGTTGCTAGACATTCGATCACTAGCGACCGGAATTTTCACGATGGACGCTACCTAGAGAAAGGTACCTATCCAAAGCAAGGCTTAATACTTGCACGCATGGTTGGGCACATCACCTATTTGTCGGACAGCGCCATGCGTGCAAAGTTTGGTAAGTCAGTTTCAAATTTCGCACAGAATACCGCTGAAAATTTTGGTCGAGACCTACGCTCCGGAAAGCTAAGCTTCGGATTCGATGTCGATTTTCAGGTGGAGAGCTATCTGCACTATCAAGGAGAAAGGTTCTCTAAGAACTTCGATGCTAATACCTATTTGTTGATGACAAAGGCGCTGGACTACTTCGATCCCACCGTGGATTTCGAAGGCGACCTGTCGAAGGCATTTGCCAATAGCGACTGCAAATTCCTCATCATGTCATTCAGCACAGATTGGAGATTCCCACCGGAGCGTTCGCGAGAGATTGTAGCCGACCTTCTTAAGGCAGGAAGAGAAGTTAGCTATCTTGAGATCGAGGCTGACCAGGGGCATGATGCATTCTTGCTTCCTATCCCTCGTTATATAGAAGCTCTATCGGGGTATCTACAACGAGTGCATCAGGAGAATGAAAGCGATGCGACCTGATCTTGAAATTATTCAACAATGGATACAACCGAACAGTAAGGTGCTCGATCTTGGTTGTGGCGACGGCAGCCTGCTGCATTACCTGCAGACGACTAAAAATGTGTACGGCATCGGATTAGAGATCGATACAGAGAATATTCAACATTGTCTAGATAGGGGCACGAATGTCATCGAGCAGAATTTAGATGATGGTCTATCCAATTTTCAGTCGGGGAGTTTCGACACCGTACTCTTAGCGCAAACATTACAGGCTCTTAGTAAGCCCGATCACCTGATCGATGAGATGCTACGCATCGGCAAAAATGGCATCGTGACATTCCCCAATTTTGGCAACTGGAAGAGTCGTTTGTATCTCGCAAGTCGAGGGCGCATGCCTGTATCCAAATTTATACCCCACTCCTGGTATGACACACCGAATATTCATTTCTGTACGGTGAAAGACTTCGACGCGCTATGCAAAGAGAGGAATATTAAGGTGCTAGAGAGAACAGTGGTCGATCTCGAACATCAGGGTAGTTGGTACATGAAAGCTTGGCCTAACCTATTGGGCGAGATTGCTATCTATCACATCAGTAAGAACACAGACTAGGGACTTTGGATAAGAATGTATAGAGTGGTGTAAGCGAGCAGTAATAGGGAAAAGCATATTGAATTGCAGGCCATGCACTAAAGTTTGTATCAACGGGGATAGAGCCTGAGATATCCCGACAAATATTGGTGACCTATTTTGATGCTCTACAACCCAACTACTGAGCTATTCAGCTATGGGCTCCTTTAACTGGAAACCTTGAGGCGATGCTGCTAGATTGTTCAATACGCTGCAAAGTGTGATGTGCGGCTCAGCTAACAAACAGCAGGCGCCCTTCACAATGGAATTGAAACAAACTGGGAGTTGGGTACTTAGGCACAACTACAATGTGCGAATCTGTCACTGGATAAACGTCATTTGCTTCACCTATCTTTTGCTTAGCGGCATTATGATGTTCTTGCAGTTTCCCGAACTCTACTGGGGAGACGTAGGTTTCCGCGGCTATGAGGCGGTGTTCAAGCTGTCCAATTGGGGGCTTTCTTGGGAGGAGTCGGACGCACTAGGCAACCGTCAGTGGG
>JAESUV010000264.1 GCA_016762975.1 Gammaproteobacteria bacterium
GCTCGGGGTCGATACCGGTGCGGCGTAATTTCGTATCTATATCGGCGTTAGTCGAGGGCAGACCTGCAGTGGCGATTTTACTGGCTTCATTTGGTCTAACTTCGGACATTTCACCTTTACCTGCTTAGCTCAGCCACAGAAGAAAGTCAGTTTCTCCTAATGCGCAATTCACAAAATTGATCTCTATCGTTTGCCGACGAAGCCTAACTGCTTAGTTCGGTAAAAGCCTGATGCTGAGTAAGGTAGAGTTTTCCGTTTAGCTCATCAATGAAGTATACACGGTTCAGTTTGTCTAATACCGGCCCTTTAACCTCCGATAGATGCAATAAAATGTCTTCCTCAAACAGGCGCTTATTGATATCTGACAACGTCTCCAACGCACTAAAATCCACCTCATTGATGGCACTGCACATCAGCACTACATGTTTTATTCTCTCGTCCTTGGCGACCCTGTTATAAATTAACTCTTCCAACATGCTTGCATTAGCGAAGAACAGACTTTCATCGATGCGCAGGTTAAGCACTTCGGGAAAAGTCTTAACTTTATAGCGCAGAATATTACGAAAATGCTCGGTGCCTTCAACCAATCCTACTTCGGCCACATGAGGGCGCGCAGTACGATACAGGTGCATGCCGATAGAAATCAGCACACCACTACTGACACCCACTTCCACACCAAACGCTAGAGTAAGCAGTAAAGTTGCTATTACCGACCCCCAATCCCTCTTCGAAAAGCGCCAAGTCTTCCTAACAATAGAGAAATCTATAAGCGAGAGTACCGCAACTATAATTGTAGCCGCGAGCGCCGCCTTGGGCAGATGATACAAATAGGGTGTCAGAAACCAAGCAACAAGGGCTATCAAACCGGCCGTCATCAGACTCGCCGCCTGCGTGCGCGCACCGGCGTCGAAATTCACAACAGAACGAGAGAAACCTCCAGTAACAGGAAATGATCCCGAAACCGCAGCGGCCAAGTTTGCACCCCCCAACGCAATAAGTTCGCGATCGTTGTCCACGCCTTCACGCCTTTTAGCGCCGAGTGTTCTGCCAACAGAGATCGACTCCACGTAGCCTATAATCGAAATTAGTGCCGCGGGCAGCAATAGCTCTCGCGCTAGCTGAAGTGAGAATGAGGGTAAGGCCAGAGCAGGCAATCCAGCAGGAATGTCCCCCACTACGGCAACAGACTTACTCTCTAGGTCGAATCCGAGCACCAGCAGAATAGTTGCGATTATTCCCAGTACCGGAGCTGTCTTCGCAATTAGGGCGCTGTTGTGAGCTGAAACACCGAAGCGTTCCAGAACAGYAGTTCCCCAAAATCGGCTRGCRAGYAAGAATGCTATCATCCCAGAGCCAATAGCAAGCGTGAAATAATTGGTTTCCCCGATAGTCGCATACARCGTRYCTAGCAGTTCAATCAARTTGTCCCCGCTACTGTCTACTCCTAGCAARTGCTTGAACTGACTGAYGGCTATGACTATAGCCGARGCWGTTACAAAAGCCTGAACAACAGAATGAGAGAGAAARTTAGCRAGCGCACCGAGGCGCAGTARACCGCAYGCAAGTAGAATTRCTCCCGARAGRGYGGCYAARGTAATTGCCGCAGARAGATAGTCCCCAGTGCCCTGCTCTGCCACATCTGAAAGYGCAGCGGCAGTCATYAAGGAAGTAATAGCCACGGGTCCGACTGAAAGWGTGCTACTGGTACCAAGTACAGCGTAGACCGCGAGAGGCAATATGCTCGCGTAAAGTCCAACYTCTGCMGGCATGCCGGCAAGCAATGCATAAGCAAGCGACTGTGGRATCAACATGATAGCCACGATGACCGCGGCTATAGCATCGCTTAGAAAATACTCTCTGTTGTAGCGACCRCTCCTAGGGATCGAGGGTAGCAGAGTGGTCAGGTTTGCCATATCAGGCTTGCAGGCGCTCCAAGTCGGCAGGRCCKGCCATCCACTCTCGYCCCTTCARCATCGCRTGCCAATAAATYCCTGGCARAAAATCYTTCTTCAGYATCCAAGCGGCACGAGTTGCTTGCGTGCCCTGAASCATCCAGGCTGGAAARGTRGGAAGTAGCTTCCCTCCRTAACCAAAYTCAGCCAGCACAATYTTCCCTCTCTCAACTGTAAGTGGGCAAGARCCGTAGCCGTCATAGCCTGAGYGYAGGGGCTTGCCGTTTAGTGTATCGCTTATGTTTTGYGCCACCACCGGSACCTGCTTGCGTACCGCCGCCATRGTTTTTGCATTTGGCGTATTCATAACATCACCAAGACCCCAGACATTTTCRAACCGRGYGTGACGTAGACTAAATTGATTCACCTCYAGCCAWCCACCTGCATCGGCCAGTTYACTACGYGCAACAAAATCGGGAGCGCRCTGCACAGGACATACGTGAATCATATCRAAYGGCTTGGATATKRTTTCACCCTCTTTCTCTCCCGAAACGACCTTGAARTGAGCGACCTTCTCATCGCCATCGATTGCTTCRAGRTTATTGAAGWARTTAACATTGACYCCATAACRATCAATATATGATTGCAGTGCAGGCACATAYTCACTAACGCCGAACAGAACACCACCYGCGTTGCAAAAATCTACATCGATATTRCTTAACACCTTGTTTCTAAGCCAATGATCACAAGACAGATAAAGCGCCTTCTGTGGTGCGCCCGCGCACTTAATAGGCATAGGTGGCTGCGTAAACAGCGCCTTTCCTTGTTTTAGATTTTGCACCAACTCCCAAGTATAGGGAGCAAGATCAAAGGAATAGTTGGATGTAACACCATTCTTACCCAAGGCCTCACTTAGCCCCTCGATTGCATCCCAATCTAACTTAAGCCCTGCGGCCACGACCAGATGCTGATAGCCCACTCGACTACCATCATCAAGTTCGACTTCGCTCTCACCTGGTTGAAATCCGGTAACAGACTGCTTGATCCAGCTTACACCGCTAGGAATCAGATCTTCCATCTTTCGCTTGGTTGATTGAACGTCAAACACTCCGCCACCTACCATCGTCCAACCCGGCTGGTAATAGTGAGTATCCGCAGGGTCTATTAGCGCGATACGTAGTCCACGTACACGCTTCAGTAAACTTGCAGAAACCGCTATTCCACCAGAGCCTGCTCCAACAATAACAATGTCATAWGCAGGTGTRGCGGTTAMGTTTTCRTTYTCRATTYTCTCTTCTGTACTCATTGTKATTTYTCACCCTTGTAATACGGCTCGATTATTTCTGCCACCGCTATGCCCRCTGCCTTTGCCTGTCGCAAGATGTCTTCTTTCTCTATYCCCATGCTGGCAYGRGCRGCAGCATATAAGCAGAACGATCTATTGCCGGTACGRCAGAARGCATGCATCCGTTTTGAKTTCTGCAGAAGGCTARCCATCTCCTCCACCTGAGTCGRTTGCATCTCGCCKGCCTTAAAGGGTAGTTGTATCGCCTCTATGCCCGCARCATTCGCAGCAGCAGCCAATTCGCTGAACGATGGCTGTGCTGTTTCTTCGCAATCTGGCCTGTTACACAAGATAACTTCCACGCCATCGATAGCCAACGACTCGATGTCGGCTATCTCAATTTGCCCCGAGATACTTAGGCGTTCGTTAACCGCAATCAATTTCATTTTCAGGCTCCTCATTTCTTGCGAGCATTAGCGTAATGCATCCACTGGAATCTTCAGGTACACGCGCCCATTGTCTTCAGCAGCAGGAAAGTGCCCCGCGCACATGTTCACCTGTAAAGAAGGCAAAATGAGATGCGGCACATCCAGAGTTTTATCTCTCGCTTCCCTCATGGACACAAAATCAGCTTCCTCTACCTCAACATTGACATGAATATTGCTTTCCATCTCTTCCTTTACTGTAGTCTGATATTCCAATTCCCGGCCTTCAGCGTAGTCATGACACATATAAATTTTGCTGGCAGCAGGCAAACTCAAAATCTTCCTGATGGAACGATACAGGGTTACCGCATCCCCCCCAGGGAAATCCGCCCGCGCCGTTCCAGCATCGGGCATGAATAGAGTATCTCCCGCGAACACTGACTCGCCTATCACGTGAGTCATACAGGCTGGAGTATGGCCTGGCGTATGCATCGCATAAGCTTGCAGGTTACCGATACTGTACCTTTCACCATCGCTGAATAAATGATCGAATTGTGAACCATCGACTTTAAATTCCGGCTCAACATTAAAAATGGCTGCGAATGTTTCCTGCACTATAGATACTTTGTCGCCAATGGCGATTTTACCACCCAGCTTCTCTTGCAGAAAAGGAGCGGCAGAAAGGTGATCAGCGTGCACATGGGTTTCAATAATCCACTCTACTTGCAGATTCTTTTCCTGCACATAATCGATTATCGCCTGCGCACTTGTATAGTCCACGTTGCCCGATGGCATATCAAAATCCAATACAGAATCTATGATCGCGCAGGCATTCGAACTTGGATCACTTACAACATACGAGAAGGTGTTCGTCTCTTCATCGAAAAAGGGGGCTACCTTCGCTTGAACAGTTTCCAGTAGTGTTGCCGCATTGTTATTTCCCATGTTAGGAACTCCTAGCTATGACTTAGCATTCTATTCTTTCAATCTCAGACCATCATGACCCAAATCATCCAACACACAAGCGCAGTAATCACCGGAACCGCCATCAGGAAAACCATATTTTTCAGTGTAAGCATCAAATTTCTCCTATTAAAACTATGAAACCACTTAGTTGAACTAAACGAGACATCGTCTCTATTGATCTAGACATTGCACGGTCCATGCCAAGTTCTTATTATTAGATTAACCATTTGATATTTAAGGATTATTTGAATTGTATCAAGTAAAATCACAACCGCGACTTGCACATAAATGACATTTTTGTCATAGTTGATTGTCATTTTTGTCAATCAACTCAATTCCTATGACCCTTATTGCAAGCGATCAAAACCTAGCTATGGGCGAAATCCTCGAAGGTTTCGACTGCCCGGCCATCCTAGTATCCGCCGACTACCAGATTCTCGCCACTAATAGAGAGTATGAAGACTCGTTCGGGGCCATCGACTTCCAGCACACCAATCGCTGCTATGAAGTATCCCATGGCTACAATAAACCCTGCGATCAAGCCGGCGAAGATTGCCCTCTAGGCGCGGCAAAAGCCTCGGGACACAAGGAGAGAGTTCTCCACATTCACCAAACTCCTCGTGGTCGTGAACACGTCGATGTCGAGATGCTCCCGATTCACGACCGTGACGGCGTATTAATCTATTTCGTGGAGC
>JAESUV010000189.1 GCA_016762975.1 Gammaproteobacteria bacterium
AGCCCTTCTCTGACATATCTATGTCCTTATCGAGGCCCAAATCCAAATCTAGAAAGATTAGATCTGGCTCAAACTTTCTATAAGCATCCTTTAGTTCTTTAAAATCGTTCACGGATACCACATCGTAGCCAGCGATCCTCGCCAGCTCCTCTATGAGCTCGGTAAACTCTTTGCTGTCATCAACGACTAACAATTTTCGGAATTATTGGCTTACTGAGTCACTGTCTATACTGCAACCTTCAGTTTTCTGCACCTTCCCTGAGCTGAGAAGCTTGGTTAGAGATTATAGCGTCTGAATCGAATTTAGCATCACTTCTGACGTGCTCCAAATGAGAAATATTCCTTCGCTTCCCATCCTCAAGGAATTCTTCTTGCCGAAATAGAAACTTCGCTGTAAAAATACAATTCTACCGTTGGCGCCCGTCCCGTTTTAGGGCAATCTTCGAAAACAGTATGCCCCCTAAGCACCCTGAGCCGATATTCCCCACGCTTAAATTACCCCCCTTCAATTCTGCAAATACTGCATCAATCAGCCCTAGGGTTACGGATTGTTGGCTGGAAACTGTTATCCAATGCAACAAATAATGATAGGCTCCTAAGCAGTCAGCAATAGATGCCAATTTACCATGAATTATTCAAGATACATCGGCATGCGGGACAAACAGGGCGGCGTACCGGGCTCCGGAGACTACACACTGAATGCCAATACGGCCTATTCAATCGATTTAACAGCGCTCGTCGACGCGCCGAAATGGGGCCGCGCCCCTCTATCGATAAGGCTTGAGGAAGACGGGTCGAAATTCGAGTATATTCAACCTAGACAGACTGAATACCATATTATTCAAGCAGACTGACCAATAAAAATAGGACAACGCTATGCCTCTCGATATTACGTTTACTCTCAGCGATAGAGATCTGGAAAAATTCAAGGCCATCGTCGTTAAGGCCAGATCCACAGCATCCGATCAACAAGGCAAAGCAGACATCGAGAAAGCGGCTTACAAGATTGTCGATGTCGCGATGAATATGGATCTACCTGACTTTATCGCAGATCGACTACTTCAACTCAAGACGCTACTCGATATGATGAAAGATACCGAGTGGGACCTAAGCGAGGATGACCGTGAACGAATCATTAGTGCGATGGCGTACTTCGCCGACCCTATCGATCTGATCCCCGATCACATTCCCGGCATTGGCTTTCTCGATGATGCGATGTTTGTAGAAATCATAATTCGCGAGTTACGTTCCGAGCTTTCAGCCTACGGCGAGTTCTGCCGCTTCCGTGAAGCAGAAGATAGCCGCCTTCGCGACGCAGGAAAGAACCCAGAAGAAGACAGAGAACAGTGGTTAGGCCAAAAGAGAGACGAGCTCCACGCTAAAATCGCAGCCACAAAGAGCAGCGACGATGAAGATTTCGTATTCCACATCCTCTAACCACAATCATTCTCAGAAGCTCGGTCGGCCGCCATAAGACCCCGAGCTCCGATTATGAAATTTCGCCATTCGACTCTCAGCGAGAGTCGAATGCTGTGCGCCGCCAAGCGCATGAGTGCTAGCAGCAAAGACTCGCTACGTCACTTAGAGAGCGCGCCGTATTATCCTCACAAAACCAGCGATCGCAGTCTAGAATTGCCAGACTGCGAAATATCGCTTAACTGACCTTCCAAATGACGGCTCTATAGGCATTTTCTTACTCTCTTTTTGGCTTGGAGACTGGTAATCTAGCATCTTTCACTAATTTGAAAATAGGTCGCTCCCTTGGTACAAGAAGCACAGGCAGGCAAGACATCGCAAATACCGCTCAGCAAGGCGGATTCATTAGCGTTGGCTTCGAGAACAGATACCGCAGCTCTTGCTAGTGAGGCCAGGGCCTTGTGCGACAGTGCCCATGGCAACATCATTACCTATTCCAAGAAGGTATTCATACCCCTGACACACCTCTGCCGTGACGTCTGCCACTACTGCACCTTTGCGCGCACACCCAAGCGAATCGATCAAGCATATATGAGCATCGAGCAGGTCCTCGAACTTTGCCATCGAGGTGCCATCGAGGGCTGTCAGGAAGCGTTATTCACTCTGGGTGAAAAACCTGAGCTCCGTTACAAAGCGGCTCGCGAGGCGCTCGCCGAATTAGGTTTCGATTCAACCATCGATTACGTAAYYGAAGTTGCCGGTGCCGTCTTGAAAGAAACAGGYCTGATWCCCCACATCAACGCYGGCAATATGACTAGAGTGGAGATAGACAAACTTCGTCRAGTYAGCGCATCTATGGGAATCATGTTGGAGTCMGCATCAAGCAGACTTTGTGAAAAAGGCATGCCRCACTACGGGTCCCCCGACAAAGATCCTAAGRCRCGRTTGGAGACAATCGAACTCGCCGGCCAGGCTCGCGTRCCATTYACCTCCGGCATCCTGATCGGCATAGGTGAAACRCGGCTAGAAAGAATCGAATCTTTACTAGCGCTACGTAGCGCACACGAAAARCACGGCCATYTGCAAGAAGTAATCGTGCAAAATTTTCGTGCGAAAGAAAACACTAAAATGGCGCAGGCACCAGAACCCGACCTGAACGAACTAGTCTGGACTCTCGCCGTAGCGAGACTTATCTTCGGCGCGCAGATGAACATTCAGGCGCCCCCAAACCTTAGCCCGGGCGTGCTTCCACAACTAGTTAACGCAGGCATCAATGATTGGGGCGGCGTCTCTCCGCTTACGCCCGATCACGTAAACCCGGAGGCCCCGTGGCCTCATCTCGAGACCTTAGCTAGAGAGACCGCAGCCGCCGGTAAGTTTCTAGACCAACGGCTGACTATCTATCCCGAGTTTGCGCGCGAACCCAACAGGTGGTTAGACGAGCAGTTAAAATTTCCAGTACTTAAGCAAAGTGATGGCTGCGGGTTTGCTAAGAGAGACAACTGGACACCTGGTGCCACCGAGCCGGTCCCGCTTCTTGATAGACAGCTGCTGGAACGAGTTGTCACGGCTGAACAAGTGTCAAGTGATGTTCAACGAATCGTCGCTGCCTGCGAATCACAGGACCAGCTTTCAATCGAAAATGTAAGCCGCTTGTTCGAGAGCCGCGGAGCCGACTTCAGCTACATAACACAACAGGCGGATAGACTAAGGCAAGAATGCAATGGCGACACAGTAAGCTTCGTCGTGAATCGAAACATTAACTACACCAATGTCTGTTACTTCAAGTGTCAGTTCTGCGCTTTCTCGAAAGGTAAGATGAGCGAGGACTTGCGCGGCCGCCCCTACGACATCAGCGCAGAGGAAATAGCCCGACGCACTCGCGAAGCCTGGGACAGAGGCGCCACAGAAGTCTGCATGCAGGGAGGCATTCATCCTGACTACACTGGCCAGACCTATCTCGATATTATTGCAACGGTCAGACACGCCGCAGAAGATATGCACATCCATGCCTTCTCACCACTCGAAGTTTGGCAAGGCGCAAATACGCTTGGCATTTCACTGGAAGAATTTCTCAAGAAACTTATGGCGGCAGGCCTGAATACCCTACCTGGCACTGCGGCAGAAGTGCTGGATGATGAAGTCAGACAAGTGCTCTGTGCAGACAAATTGAACTCGAAAGAGTGGTTAGAAGTAATGGAGACCGCCCATAAGGTTGGGTTCAGAACAACCGCAACCATCATGTATGGCCACATTGATCGGCCTAAACATTGGGCTAACCATCTACTTCGAATTCTCGCTCTCCAAAAACGAACAGGGGGATTTACCGAATTCGTCCCCCTGCCCTATGTACATATGGAAGCGCCCATGTATCTTAAAGGCCTTTCCCGGCGCGGCCCAAGCTTCCGCGAGGCAGTGCTAATGCATGCTGTAGCTCGGTTAGTTTTCCACGGGCAGATAGAGAACATTCAGGCCTCTTGGGTGAAGATGGGTTTAGACGGTGTGGCTGCCTGCCTGAATGCCGGAGCCAATGATTTAGGCGGCACACTAATGAATGAAAGCATCACTCGAGCGGCCGGCGCCAGCTACGGTCAGGAATGGACTCCTGAGGCAATCGAAGACACAATTCGTAACATGGACCGGGTGCCGCGCATGCGCAATACACTGTATGCTAGCGCACCAATCGAGCGCTACCAAAGCGCCTGTGGTGCACAAGAGCTGCGCGAAATTAAGAATGAATCYGCTGCAAAGAAGCARCGAAGCAAGAAGCTGGAAAACCTAGCACAAGCTATCTAACGARTTTCGAATCATTGATGCRTGCACAAACATTTATTCACACTGAACTATTRATCTGAATCCAGGGGATCGTACCCCTTGGACGGCACAGCAATCAGGAAAATTAYACTMAGAATGAAAATAGCTATTACTGGAGCTAACAGYAGTGTTGGCCTAAAYCTATTGAAGCATATCGTCTCCGCGACYGACATTAACGTTATYGCCGGAGTTCGCTCTGACCGCGCCATGCAATCGTTGCCGAGTTCGCCRCAGGTAGACCCACGCATCATCTCCTACCARGACCCTGCCAAATTGGCGRCTGCCTTGGAGGGAGCAGATTGCATCGTRCACCTCGCCGGAATTCTCATCGAGGATAAAAATACCAGCTACAYCAGCGCAAATGTCGACGCGACTGAAGCCGTAGTAAAAGCAGCTCTACAACTGGGYGCCAAACACATGGTCTTTATCAGCGTAATCGGCGCCAACAAAGATTCTAGCAATGCCTACTTCCGCTCGAAGGGCTTAGCTGAAGAACTGGTAAGAAATTCAGGCCTTGCAGCGAGCATCATTCGAACACCCATCTTGCTTGGGCCTAATACTGCAGGTGCCAGCGCTATGATTGGCGCAGCCACGCAGCCCAAGACGAAGATTCTAGGTGGCGGAAAATACTCCATGCGCCCACTAGACATCGATGACCTCAATCAGGCCATCTTAAATTGTTGCAATGGCGACTCCAGCGATGCGAAATTATACGAATTAGTAGGACCAGAACCCATCAGCTATCGCGACCTCATTCAGAAGGTAGCATCGATGATGAACAACAATGTTGAGATTGGGTCCGTCCCTATTGTCATAGCCAAGTTAGTTGCCGCCATAAGTTCTCGCATCAAAGGAGGAGGCATCACGCCTACCGTAATCGATGTGATTACGATGGATGAAGTTGTAGCTAACAACGCAGATGGCGAGCTGAACATCACTCTCACCCCTCTACAGAACACTCTGGAAAAAATATTGGAGCATAAGAAAAACAAATGAGCGAAGAAACCAAAA
>JAESUV010000014.1 GCA_016762975.1 Gammaproteobacteria bacterium
ACTTAATCTGATAAAAATTGACGGCGAGTGGAAAATTGGCCACGCCATGTGGACGATACAGCGCTCTAGCTGCGAAGCATCACCGCTGGGTCCATTGAACTGACAGGAGCACAAAACAGGCGAACACCACACCTATAGCCGTTGTGTAGATACGTTAGAGGTGAGCACTCACAACGTTATAGCTTAAGGCTATGAGATGTGTCGACAAGAGATGGCGTCTCGAAGCGGAAGCGTCCAAACAGTGTTTGGCCTGTTTGTCTCCTTTAGTCCTTCTATGCAGTTAATGCAGCGGAGACTTGTCGCTTAAGGTCCTCCAAATCGAACGGCTTAGTGATAGCATCAATAGCGCCAAAGCTCGAAGCCTCCGCCTTATCTTCTATATAGGCGCTCATAAAAATTACCGGAATTGAAGAGTCTATTTTCATTAGCTTCTCAAGTACGTCGACACCACTGACCCCCGGCAAGGCAATATCTAACAGCACAAGTTTGATCGTATCGATATTTTCATTAAATGCCTGYAAGCCTTCCARGTCGGTTAGTGYWGTTAATACCTTATGCCCTTCATGTTGCAATGTTAGTTGCACCARYGCGCATATATCTGGGTCGTCATCTATCACCAGTATTTGGGCTTCAGGATYAAATTCTTTGTTATTCATAGAAACAGTTTACACCTATTGGAATTARTAATTGCGTGKCTAACAGATRGCCTAYTGTKAAAWTTTYCTTATTTTCYTCAGTTSYGCCACGAGGCWTTTYAGGRTATCGAGGCGCTCTTTCGATGATCTGTYGATAAGCTCYTCGCATYCTTGAGTAAARATATCAATCTGTTTRCATATTCTCGACACCTCGGGGAAACCGTAGGAGCCAGCTGASCCTGACARCTTATGGGCCRATGAGCGCAGGCTCGTTTGCAGCAGGCTAGCTTCGCGTTGATTTGGATTGTCACTTATCTTTTGTGACARRGATRCGATTTCTTCAATGCGGYCATCCAWGCTCCTGGCAAACTTCTCTCGGAGTTTGGCTAGCTCGTTCAGTTGTTTTTCATTGTCTGTTGTCATGGTATTTCATTCGTTCAATTTTAATTTCAAACTGAATATTGAACAGCCGTAACGCTGACCGAGAATATCTACTCAGGAGCGAACGTGGCTTTCGATGAGAGCTGCTACTTGCTCTTCAAATTTCTCAGATATAGGCTTAACCAATATATCGTTGCAACCCGAAGTAATCGCCCGGCTGGTTTCAGAGATCATGACCGATGCGGTTAGGGCTACTATGAGGCCGGTATAACCGTGATTTCTTAAAAGTGTGGCTGCCTCATGCCCGCCCATTACCGGCATATGCATGTCCATTAGCACAATATCATAGGAGCCGGAGAGTGCAATTTCCGAGCCGGTTTTACCATTCTCGGCGACATCTATTTCATGCCCTGCAATTTGTAGTCGTAAGGTAATGAGTTCGCGGATCGCCTGATCGTCATCAATAAATAATATTTTGGCCATCTAGCTGGCTCCGCTCTCAATCGCAGGAATTGTGAAACTAAAAGTACTTCCCTTTCCAATTTTGCTTTTGAGATTAACTTTTCCTCCGTGAAGATCGACAAGAAGCCTGACAATGGCGAGACCCATGCCTGTGCCGCCAGCCTTGCGTGTGGCTGATTCATCTGCTTGTTTGAAGCGTTCAAATACTTCAGAACATGCTGATTCCGAGATCCCGCAACCAGTGTCAGAAACCATGCACTCTACGAATTCACCACTACGTTTTGTCGAGATTTTAATGCTGCCACTGTCGGTAAATTTTATCGAGTTTCCTACAAGGTTGATAAGTATTTGAGTCAAGCGTAGTTCATCTGCAATGATGAACTCGCCATGGGTCTCAAACTGTAAATCAAGGTTTTTGTCTGCTGCGGCTTTATCGAACTGTTCAATTACAGCGCCGACTGTTGCGTCGATAGAGACAGATTGAAGCTCTAGGCTGAAATTCCCAGATTCGAACTTGGAAATATCGAGCATGTCGTTGATTAGCCTGAGCAAGTGACGACCCGAGGAGTTCATTTTTTCGGCGTATCCTGCAACCTCATCAAGCACAGTGTTTAGGCTTCTTTCAATCTCGTTCCGGTCAAGAATTTCGTCTTGGAGAGTTCCCATCAAGTGTTTAACTGATGGTAGGCTTCTGGTATTTTTTAGTACCGGAGTGTAGCCAAGAACGACAGTCAGCGGTGTCCGGAATTCGTGGCTTACTATGTTCAGAAAATCGGACTTGTCCTGACTTGCCTGCTCAGCTTTGGAATAAACGTTGGCCATATTGTATAACAACCCGACCAGTACGCAGACATAACTTACTTTCTTCAGTGTGTGTGCTGAATCGAATTCAAGATCGAACAATACACCGGAGAGGGACATGAAAGCAGCCTGACTTATGAAGCCCACTATTAACGATATTACCAACCAATGTTCAAAATTGTCGTAGCGCCAGTATCCCTTGTGGAGATATCCGGCCAAGGCCAAACCAAAAAAAAGCGCAGGAACAAATTCCTCGGGGCGGGAAAAGATGTATTCCGGATAATAGGCACTTGGTAAAGGAACTAGGAAAAAGAACAAAAAGCTGGCAGTAGTGAATGCGAGCGACAGTAGATAAACATTGTGCTCAGAAACCCGACCGGCAACGCCAAGGTTGTCTTCTCGCCTCCATGCCAAGTAACTGAAAAACATGAACAGCGACAAGTACGCGCGAGACGCAACCCAACTCCATGGAATAAGCGAGTTATTGTCCGACGGCATGAAGGGCTCGAAATAGGCGGAAGTTACAATGGCATGGTAGCCATCGAGGAAGGCTGTTCCAAGAAAGCCGGTTCCCACAAAAAGGAAAAGGTTATTCTTTCTCGTATAGTAACGCACCAACGATAACACGCCGACAATCAGTGCCAGGGAAGTGGCCAGTGCTTCCATCGTAGTATGAAGTTGTTCCGACCCCTGCCAGGTATTGCCGCGTAACAATATGTAACCAACAAGCAGGCCAATGCCGGTTGTTAGATAAGTGGCAATCCTTTTATGCATATTTTGTCGCCATTGAACAAGTTTAAGTACACGTGTATTAGGTTTTCCTAGAACTATTACGACACCTTTTTACTATTGATTTACCGAATATTTGAATTTGTGTAGTTGGGAAGGGGGCTTACAACGTAACAACTTAAGATTGTGAAATGTGCCATTCTGTGATGAATCAACTAGAGGTGCTGGCTCGGGACGGGAAAATTTAAACTGTCCTTGATCTACTTGCCCGCTTTAGCTTTGCGCGAATGTGTTTGCTGAAAACTTCTTTCGCAATTATGCGAACCATCGATGTGAGTGTTTTCAGTAGAGGGAGTGACCGATGCGTTGGTAGAATCGGTGAGTTAACACTGTGAAATCAGAGTGTGCCAAGAAGCGTGCTGTGCAGAATGCTATGGGAACTGATCAATTTACCTTTAATCGCGGTTATAAATAAATCCATCTAATAGCGATTTAATCTTCTGGTGCTTTCAGTTCGAGAAAGGCTGCTTATCTTTGTCTGTTAGCGGTAGCGCAAGAAGAAAACAATTCAGTACGCACTTCCACTCCTTTTTCTGCCAGCCGTTTCTGGTCTGTGCATGACACATTCGTATGTCTTATCTCGACAATATCTCCAGCCCCAATGCCAGGGTTCTCAATCAGTGCCTGAATATTGCTCAGTTCAGGATTGAAGCGCAGATCAAGTTGCATTAGGTTTGTTAGGCCACTAAGTGGAGTAATGTCGCTTATGTCATTGCCAGTAAGTTCGAGATACTGCAAGGCATTGAGTCCGCGCAGCGGGCTGAGATCAGTGAAGGAGTTTGCGGCAAGTCGCAGCTCAATCAGAGATGTCAGGCCGCTTAGTGGTGCCAGGTCACTTATATCTTGAGTATGAATGTTAAGATCAACTAGCTTAGTAAGTTTTGCCAGCGGACTAATGTCAGTTACGGCATTAGTAAAGAGTAATCCCGTTGCTCCCATATGCGTCCTAGGGTTTTTCCCTCCGATGAAGTCGCCGTGACGGTGCATTCGAAGCACTCTCAATTCTGTAAGTTCACTCAGTGGGCTGATATCAGTCAAAGGGTTCTCAGCGACACGTAACCTGACCAGCTTGGTCATGGCGCGCAATGGGCCGAGGTCAGAGATCCAGTTTGTGTGCAGGTTTAGGTTTATTAATTCGGTAAGCCCAGCAAGCGGGCTAATGTCGGAGAGGCCTCTATTCCTGAGAGCGAGGTCAGTTAAACCTGTGAGGTTCTGTATTCCAGAAAGGTCATGAAATAGGTGCTCGGGCTCACCCCATTCTGGCGACCCTGAAACTGACCTTCTCGCCGCTGTGCCAGAAGCATCAAGCGTCGTTAACAGCGCGGCTTGACCACAGCTAAGCGCATCTTGTGGTGCTAGTGACAATGCCTCGCGCACCTCGATTTCCAGAATTGCATCGGCAAAGGTCACAATGTCAGAGGCAGAGTAATCTCGACAGTTGTCTGTGGGCTGCAGCACTTGCTGGGCCCAAGTTCCTGAGCAAAGAGCAAGTGTGAGTGCGGTTACAGATAGTCTTATTAAAAGGTGTTTCATGCCATGGTTCCTCTGCTGAATACCGCCAAAGTTAATCCCTACAGCAAGAGTTGTCTAGTTAGCATTCACTAGGAAGCCCCGCTTTAGTGAGGCTGTTGGTACGTGGTACCCAGGGACAGGATCGGAGCAGAGTGCTTTGATCAGGTGGGCTCAGACGTTGAATCAAACCAATTTGTCTCTCCGTTGTTTTTGATCCTATTAGAGAATCCCTGTATTTCACCACTTCAACAAGTGCATGGACTTGTTGGAAGATAATTCTTATCCTCATTACTCAATAACTTTAGGAGAAACATCATGTTCAGAGTCATTGCCGCTGCTGCCCTTTCCACCGTATTACTTGCCTGCCAACCCGAGGCGTCCAGTACTACCTACGCCGCTGAAGCAGTTCAGCCGCTTGCTGCGCCGGAATACATGAACCCGAATCCGCGTGCGCCTTATTCAGAAGGTGTCCGCCATGGCGGATTGATCTTTCTAGCCGGTAAAACAGCTGGGCCGGGAGAATCAGGAGTGCAGGCGGAAACACGCCGTACTCTGGAATCAATTCAGGACGCACTCGAGCGCTTCGGCTCGTCGATGGATCGAGTGGTGAAATGCACGGTGTTTCTAGTCGACATGGCAGAGTGGGGTGCCATG
>JAESUV010000190.1 GCA_016762975.1 Gammaproteobacteria bacterium
CATCAGCTGCTGTGTCAATACCAGGCTTCGTTCGAGATTGGTCGCATCAACGATGTTGATGATCAGGCTTATATCACCTTGTTCCAGATAGTCTTGGGCTATCTTCTCATCTATGCCGCTGTAGCCTTGTTCTAGGGAATAGATCCCGGGAAGGTCTACTAGTTCGACAGATTCGTCTTCGAGCTTGAAATGACCAAATTTCTTTTCGATAGTTACACCAGGCCAATTGCCGACCTTTTGGTTAGCTCCGGTAAGCAGGTTGAAGAGAGTTGTCTTCCCGCAATTGGGATTGCCGATAAGTGCGATTTTTTGCATGTGCTATTGAATATCCACGCTGATGATTGCCGCCTCGGATTTACGAATACTAATAAAGCTGCCGCCAACTTTGACTTGCATCGGGTCCCCAAGGGGGGCGAAGCGCAGTAATGTCAGTACCGAGCCTGGAATGATGCCCAATGCGTAGAGACGACTCTTGAGCTCAGCTGGCTCTGAGGCTATTTCCAGTACGACACAGCGGTCGCCACTCTTGGCAGTAGATAGGGTAGTGYTTAGCATGGCTTGCTTTCTAGCCTTTAAAAAACAATAACTTACGTCATTGAKAGGGCGATGATTAGATAGCGTTAAATTAACAGATATGAATGTTGTTGACAATCATTCTCATTATCATTTAAAGTRTAARCAACACTGAGGGCARGCCATGTACGTATGCATTTGCAGACAGATTACTGATAACCAGATTCGCGACGTCTGTCGTGACGGTGCGAGTAATTTGACTGATTTACGAGCAAAACTCGGTGTTGCTAGTGAATGCGGCAAGTGCAGCAAACTTGCTCAGACAATCGTTAAAGAATTCCATAAGACAGGCTCTTATACGAACGCAGCCTAGCCTGCCCCTACTCGTGTACTAGTTCCGCTGTTTCTCCCTCGTAGTTTTATCAATAGCTCTGTTTCGAGAGTGTTCTGACCATGCCCTCATGAATAGATGGGAATGGGATTGCTTATCATTTGAATTTATCWTTTATATCAATGACTTGCGYCTGTTTCTCTTGACATTTTCTRGCTAAAAAGCGAAGCTTRYKMRAATTCATCTCAGTCAYTAGGAATCTATTTATGAAGTCGGACGCCACCGTACTCAAGCACCTGAACAAGGCACTTGGCAATGAACTCATCGCTATTAATCAATATTTTCTCCATTCACGTATGTATCAGGATTGGGGGCTGGAGAAATTAGCGGCTAAAGAATACGAGGAGTCTATTGACGAAATGAGGCATGCAGACCAACTCATACAGCGCATACTCTTCTTAGAAGGGCTTCCGAGCGTGCAGAATCTAGGTAAATTGATGATTGGCGAGAACACCAAGGAAATGCTGGAGTGTGATCTCAAGCTTGAGCTAATCGCCTGTCCAGATCTTAAAGAGGGCATCGCCTATTGTGAATCTATCAGTGATTTCGTGAGTCGTGATCTGTTGAGTGAGATTTTGAGCAGTGAAGAAGAGCATATCGATTTCCTAGAGGCTCAACTCACSCTGATCGARAAGGTTGGTATCGAAAATTATCAGCAGTCGATGATCTAGGTGTGTATCGCGYGCACATTCAGACTCTGTTACATCTGACGATAAAGGGTAATAGMGCTKAGTAAAGCMTTGCCGAGRCTCTTCCGTTTTCTAGTAATTGTTCAGRGAAGCTGGARGAGTCATGATCGAGTTTRCTTAGCGGAMACTCAYYCTTCAATTGTCACTACTCTTTCCCTATGTAYGCATGCATCGATCTTGGGTCYAACAGTTTTCACATATTGATAGGTGAGTGGATCGATGGGCGWATCGAAATTGTTGAACGCAGAAGTGATGCGGTRCAACTGGGYGAAGGCGTTAGGAAAACTGGCAGCATCTCCCCAGYGGCYTATAARCGGGGCTTGAGYTGCCTGCAGCRCTTCAGAACACTGATGGATCAATATCCGCTTGAGCAGTACTGGGCTCTTGGTACTAATACCTTTCGTGTCACAGATAATGCCCAAAATTTTATTCAAGCYGCAGSTGATATCGGGATAGAAGTYTCGCCGATCAGCGGTGTGCAGGAAGCRGTATTGATCTACGCGGGTGTWATCACCTCRCTTCCATTCTCGGAGAATCAYCGCCTCGTTATCGATGTCGGTGGCGGGAGTACAGAAATAATTRTYGGYCACAAGTACCGTCGGCTYCTTACYGAGAGCATGGCKATAGGCAGYGTTGCGTGGCGYGATARGTTYTTTYCTCCGAAWACYTCAGAYCCACTTCTCTTAGAGAGKCAGCTTGAWGCGGCCAYYRCRGCCGCTAAGKCTGTCTTCGATGGCATTAGTCTTGGCATTAGMAAGGCTGGATGGCAGGAGGCTTATGCTTCTTCGGGRACAATAAAGATGCTTGCCACWATCTGTAAWGCTCATGGRTTTGGRAAGGGGGAGATTGAACTCGCTGCGATGCTAACATTGAAGCCGCAAATTATTACTGCCATTGCGGGAGGCGGAAATCTGCCTGGCTTGAAGGAACGCCGGCGCGATCTGCTGTTACCAGGCTTAGCGGTGCTAGTGGGATTGATGCAGTCCTATGCAGTGGAGCGCATAAATTTCAGTGCGACGGCGCTACGCGAGGGAATGTTAGATTTCATGGTTAAGAATAAGAAGACCCTAGCGGTCATGCAGGATAGCCAGCTTCCACAAGTCAGCCTGACTTATAACTCAGATTCATAACGTCTACACGTCACTGAGTATATTTTAGGATAGCTGTCTCAATAACAACTGTTGCACGTCTTCCAAGGCATCTTCTGCTGTGTTTGCCAAAGGGTGGTACTCGCCATCTGCAGCAAGCTCCCAACTCTGTCCTCGGTCATCAAGATACATCTCTAGCTCGGCCTTAATCCGATTGCTGTGTTTTTTCTTCAATATTGGAAAGCAAACTTCAATTCGATTGTCCAAATTACGTTCCATCCAGTCGGCGCTGGAGCAATAGACCTGGGGATCGGAATTTTGAAAATAGTAAACGCGCGAATGTTCGAGAAAGCGACCAATGATTGATACGACCCGAATATTTTCGCTTACCCTAGCCATTCCAGGCCGTAGGCAGCAGATCCCCCGTACTACAAGGTCGACCTTCACGCCTGCCATGGAGGCTTTGTATAACGCCTTTATGAGAGCGGGGTCGGTTATTGAATTCATCTTCGCTACGATACGCGCCTTTTTGCCCGCGGTAGCCGCTGTAATTTCGCCATTTATCATCTTTAGCAAAAATTTTCTTAGATTAAAGGGCGCATGAATTAGCAAGTTGGGATGAATTTTCTTACCCATGCCAGTGATTTGCTGAAACACTTTGTGCACGTCGGCGCAGAGAACTTCGTCCGAAGTAAGTAAACTATAGTCGGTGTAGAGGAGTGAGTTTTTGCGGTGATAGTTGCCGGTACCCAAGTGCGCGTAGCGCTTTAGTGTGTTGCCGATCCGACGCACTATTAACAGCATCTTGGCATGGGTCTTGTATCCCATAACTCCATAGACAACGACCGCACCTGCTTCCTGCAAGATGCTGGCAAAATTAATATTCTCTTCTTCGTCGAATCGTGCGCGGAGTTCGATAACAACGGTTACCTCTTTGCCATTTCGCGCCGCCTCGGCAAGCGCCTCTACCAGCTCCGACGATTCATTGGTGCGGTATAAGGTYTGCTTAATTGACAATACGGTTGGGTCTTTCGCGGCCTGACGAACCCAATCGATGATAGGTATAAAAGACTGGAATGGATGCAGCAATAGCTGATCTTCTTTGTCCACTGCGGCAAAAATATACGCGCCTTCCTCCAATAATTTCGGTGTGCTGGGGGAAAATTGTGGAAAGCGTAGGTCCGCGCGGTCAATCATCCCGTAAAGAGCCATCAGGCGCCGTAGGTTTACGGGTCCGTCTAACCGGAACAATTCATCATTGGAAAGGTTGACGCGCTCTAGAAGGAAGTCGGTAAGTTCTACCGGGCAATCGATGCTCACTTCCAATTTAGTGGCAGCACCGAAACGCCGACTATGTAGCTGCCCTTGTAGAGCCATCGCATAGTCTTCGACCTCAACGTTGATCATTTCTAAATCGGAATTTCTAGTCACTCGAAATTGGTGACACTCCATGACGCTCATACCCGGAAATAATTCATCGACGTAGGTGTGGATGATAGATGAGAGGAATATGAAGCTATCACCCTCAGTCGCTATCTCGGCAGGTACCTTGATTAACCTCGGCAGGGAACGAGGAGCTGGGACTATGGCAAGGCCGCTTTCTCGTCCAAAGGCGTCTTTTCCGTCCAGTGAAAGAATAAAATTCAGGCTTTTATTGACGAGCCTGGGAAAAGGATGCGCTGGGTCTAGTCCTAGCGGACTCACCACTGGTTGGATTTCCTTGTCGAAATAGTCCCGAGTCCATTTCTTCAGCTCATCGTTCCATGCATGGCGAGGAAGGAAATGAATGTTTTCTTCGGCGAGATTTGGTAACAAGTCTTCATTTAGAATTCTGTACTGCTCAGTAAGGGCGTCTTTGACTTGTAGGTGGATATTCTTGAGGACCTGTTCTGGGTATTGTCCATCTGGCCCTGGCCGCTGCCTCCCGAAATCCAACTGCTTTCTTAAGCCGGAAACTCTAACCTCGAAGAACTCGTCCAGATTGGAGCTGAATATTAGAAGAAACATGAGACGTTCGAGCAGTGGATGTTTTGTGTTCCTTGCCTGATCCAGTACGCGCAGATTGAAATTGAAATAGCTTAGTTCACGGTTTTCGAAGTAGGCAGTATCGTTTAGGTCAATTGCCTCGTCCGAATCCGCATTTGATACCTGTTGCTTAGCTTCGGGCACCGCTGCTTTAGCGCTGGCAGTAGTATTAACTGCGAGGTTCAGTGGATTATCCTGGCCTTGTTCAGACATATTGATCTCAATCGTGTATGGCTTATGAAGCGGGCGGCTAGTGTAACTCTTTATCGCTAGTCTGGTTATGACGCTATCATGACAAATTTATTATTGGCATTCAGCCAAGTTCTAACAGATTCTTTGAGTCTAAAGGAAAATTCTTAAGGATGCTGAGTCCTAGGCCTGTCGATCATATTAGCACAACCGCCTTTAGCTACTGTGCTCTCACACCTTGGCGGATTGCAGCCTCTGACTGAATTTTTTTTGTCATAATTCTGTAATATTCTCTGTATATAGTCCCTCTATCAAATTTTAGGCTTCAACCTGTTTTT
>JAESUV010000191.1 GCA_016762975.1 Gammaproteobacteria bacterium
CAGGTCTTCTTTATGTTCTCGGGGGTGCAATCGACGGCGCGCTCTCCATCTCTGTCGACGATCCCGCACTTACTGGCAAGGATGAACTCATGCCGGCGGGTAGACAGAACCTCGCCAAGCAGGGTCTCATTGTGGCCGAGGCCATATAGGCTGGCAGTGTCTAGGAAGGTATAGCCGATATCCAATGCGCGGTGCAGGGTTCGCTCCGAATCCGCTCGATTCACCGCTCCGTAGGATTGAGACATGCTCATGCAGCCTAAGCCAAGGGCTGAAACCTGTAATTCTCCGAGTTGCCGTGTCTTCATGATCTGTCTCTCTGAAACGCGTTATTCCTATCGAAACGCTAAGGATACAATCATTTAAGTTCTCCTTCACGATTCGATTAGGCCTCCTAAAACAGCAAATTTACATCCATTCAGATTCTGTTCAGACTCGCCAGCGTACTCTTGGGCCCTTCGCGGGAAGATCTAGCGGCAGGCACCTCGCAATATCCACACTAATTAGCCTGTTTGCTGGTAGCACAGTCTGCCGCAAATCCTCACTCAACTAATGGCGGTTAGAGAGTGGGGATTTTTTATGCCATTAGCTCTAGGAATCGAGCGCCCGACACGGCCGCTAACTTCGCTCTGAGACCCGATATCTCAACTAGTTTTATCAATAGTAAATCTTTGATAAGATTAGAAAATCCCCGCAATCACAAAAACTAGACAACAGCCCTTAAAGTCCAGATGATTTCTCCTCCTCAAGCAGGCCAATATGCACCTCGCAGACGCTCAATGCGTGTCTATTCTGCGTTACAGTTAATTCTCTTAATACTCACTCTAGCAATACTTCCGCATTCGCGAGCTGCAGCGCTAGAGGCTATCGAATCGCCGGAGCAATACTCCTTGCCAGCGGATATGAATGGCGTCCACTTCTACTTAATTACTGTCGATGTGGGCAGCAAGGTCTGGGATAACTTCGGTCATACGGCGCTGCGTGTAATCGACGAAAATACCAACACCGATATAGTTTTCAACTGGGGCTTATTCCGCATCAATGGCGGCCCCGTTTCGTTTTCCTACAATTTCTTTAAGGGGATAATGAACTACGAATTGGGAACGCGATCGCCCAATCAAGAATTCGCGATGTATCGCTCCCAGGAGCGCAGCGTTTGGCAGGACAAAATCAACTTAACCAATCCGCAGAAAGAAATTCTTTACCGCCGCCTGCTTTGGAATCTGCGGGCGGAGAATATTGTTTATCCTTATCAGTATTTTTTTGATAATTGCACAACTCGGGTACGTGATTACCTTGATGAGGCCTTGTCAGGTCGAATAGCAAGCGTGAATGACGGCGTCACTAACAGTACTTTTCGCGATCAAGTTATGGCGCACTATGAATCGGTGGCAGTGATTGGTTTCTCTCTCGATGTGTTGATGAACAGTAATGTAGACAGATTGATGAGTGAATGGGAAGAGATGTTTCTGCCTCTCAAACTTCGGGAGAGTCTGTATCTGATTGAATCCGATGTTGCGGAAAATGGGGTGCGTAACAAGCTCTTGTCCGGCCCGCAGGAGGTCATGCTGTTTGCTCCACCAACGGTTGCGACAGACCCCTACCAGATAGCCTCGATTGGGCTCTTAGCTCCGGTGCTGATGTTGTTGTTGATGCTAAAGAAAATCCCCATGTCGTATTTCGCGACCCATTCTAGAATCGGTTTAAAACTGCCAGGATTTAATTTTCGTCTGCTGGGCTTGTTAGGTATCGTGACCGCCTTGTTCAGCGGTATTTACGGTGTGCTCATGTTGGGAAGTTGGTTCGTATCAGAGCACTTGGATTTACACCATAATATCAATTTACTCCTGTTTTGGCCTACTGACCTCCTCGGCCTATTTGTCGCGCTGCGCTGGTTGCTGTTTTGTAAGCCTTGGCCTATGACTCACAACAGCACACCTTTCCTAAATTACTACATGATGGCGCATCTGCTTGCTATGTTCGTCTACGCTGCGGTGACTTTTTTGCAAATTCTCGATCAATCGACGATGAATATCGGCGTGTATGTTCTGCCCGGCTTTGCTCTATTCACCGTGTTAATCTGGTTCGTAGGTTTTGAACCCGTTAAACCCAAAAACAATTTTTTCTGATCAATCGCGGTCAAGTTGCAGGACAGGTTCATCATGACGGAATTAATTAGCTCGGTGGCCAAACGTGCCAATGAACTGCATCCGATGGCAGCAAAGGTAGCCCGAGCATCCGCCCGGCAGAAGCCGTTGTGCGAATCCACGGCGGTACAAGCGCGTGCTATGCGTGAGACCTTAGGCAATCCCTTCGCTCCGCCTAGTTGCGAGATGGAGAGTATCACGGACCATTGGTTGCCTAGCAGTGGTGGTCATCAGCTAAGGGTCAGACGCTATCAGCCCAAGTTGTGCTCTACTGGGTTGCAGCCGGCGCTGCTATATTTTCACGGTGGTGGACATGTACTGGGTACGCTGGATGGGTACGATACAGTCGCTCAGCAGTTGGCGAGGTTGGGAAATTGCGTGGTACTGTCGGTCGAATATCGTCTGGCGCCGGAAACCAAGTCTGCCGGAATCTACCAGGATGGCCTCGATGTCTATTCGTGGTTTCTACACTCAGGTGAAGAGCTAGGCATCGACTCGCGGCGTATCGCTATTGGTGGCGATAGTGCCGGTGGCAATATTTCGATAGCCGTTATGTTGCAATGTAAGCAGCTTAAGATCGCACAGCCTTGTTATCAAGTGCAGATATACCCTGGTATTGATTACCAAATGGGCTATCCATCAATCGAAGAATTTGCGGAAGGCTATTTCCTCACCAAAGCTGACAAGCAGTGGTTTCGAAGTCAGTTTCTGGAATCTGAAGAGCGTGCCAGCGATCCTCTAGTTTCATCGCTTCTGGCAGATCTTTCCGGCTTACCTTCGGCCTTGGTGATAACTGCTGGGTTCGACCCGCTTCGTGATGAGGGTGAAGCCTTTGCAAAACGTCTGTCGAAGCAGGGGGTCGAAGTCGAGCACTTGTGCTACACAGATATGATTCACGCCTTCGTGTCTTTCGCGGGCGGAATTCCCGCTGGAATGGCAGCACTAGAGAAGATTGGTAAAGAACTGCAGCGAGTATTCACGGGCTAAGTTCTTGTCTGCTCAGAGATTATTAGTTTTTTCTCATAAAAAAAAGGCCGAACACAAGGTTCGGCCTAACTTCCAAACTGAAAAATTCAGTTGATACTATCGCTTACTTCCTGCTACTTACTTCGTAGTGGTTAACTGTACTGGTTAACTAGGGAGTAACGATTTCTACTCGGCGATTCTGCTGATAGGCGCGATCATTTGATCCGCGTTCGGCAGGTTGTTCCTCACCATAGCTTACAATCTCTATCTGGCTGCGTGATGCGCCATTAACGATGAGATAGTTCTGGATTCCCTCTGCACGGCGTTCGCCCAATGCCAGGTTATATTCTCTTGTGCCGCGCTCATCTGCATGACCTTCTAGACGAATTCGCTTGTTTGAATTTGCGGCAAGGTCTTTCGCATGAAAAGTTAATACGTCGCGGTCTGCGGAGCGGAACTCAGACACATCAAACTCGAAGTAGAAGACGCTTGTGTTCAGGGCTGCCTGCTCAATTCGTGCTTCGGCGGCGGCGGCTCGGGCAGCTGCTTCGGCGGCAAGCTCTTGCGTGCGCCTAGTAGTCGCGTCGATGCCGGATTCGGTCGCAGCTGCTCCGTCAGTGGCTGCTTCTTCGCCAGTTGAACTGCAAGCGGCTAGGCTGAATAGGGTAACAAACAACAGGGCAAATTTAGTTGATTGAGAGAATTTCATGTCATCTCCTGAGGAGTATCTAGTGGAAGTCTGTGTTTTTGCTGCTTTTTCCAATTTTTGCTTGGAATTACAGCGTCTTAAAAAGAGGGCGAAGGATACCGTAGTTGTGGATTTAAAGCCAACGGGTGATTCCAATTTGCTGGTAATAATTCGAGAAAACTGAGCTACATCAATTCAGCACAAGGGTCTGTGGAATTCCGAGCAATCGCTCGATTATTGCTTATCAAGAACTGGGAATAATGCTAATCTTCGATCACTTTTAATTTCTAGACAAATTCTAGTTAAACACGTCATTTGCTGCGATTAGCCCTGATCGGGGTGGTCGGGTCGCTTTAGCCCGGAACACAGAGGAGATTTACATTGAACGCTGACTTTACCGCTGAAGAACTGCAATTCGAGATCGAGGTTCGAGAGTTTTTACAGAACGATTTTCCAGCCGAATACCGTGAGAAGGTAGATGCAGGCATTCGTCTGAGCAAAGAGGAATTAGTGCWCTGGCAGAAGATTCTCTACAGAMAAGGTTGGGCAGCGCCAAACTGGCCGGYTGAATACGGTGGTACGGGTTGGACTGCAACTCAGAAGCATATCTTYGCGACTGAGATGGGGTTAATTGGTGCRCCAGAACCTGTYCCCTTCGGCATGAAGATGGTGGCACCTGTCATCATGGCCTAYGGCTCGGAYGAACAGAAGCARCGCTTTCTTCCAGAYATCCTYGAGAGCAAYGTGTGGTGGTGTCAGGGATACTCTGAGCCTAACGCAGGTTCAGAYCTGGCTTCRTTGAAAACATCKGCCGTTAGAGATGGCGACGAGTATGTTGTGAATGGCAGCAAGACCTGGAATACCTATGGGCAATATGCCGATTGGATCTTCTGCTTAGTGCGCACCGATACCAGCGTTAAGAAGCAGGAAGGTATTAGTTTCTTACTGATTGATATGAAGACACCGGGTATCACGCTTAAACCGATCGTGTTGTTAGACGGCCACGCGGAGGTTAACGAAGTATTCTTCGATGACGTTCGGGTACCTGTTAGTAACCTGATTGGCGAAGAGAACAAGGGTTGGACCTATGCCAAGGTATTGTTAACTCATGAGCGCACGAATATTTCGGGCGTTCCTCGTGGCAAGCGTCGCCTCGCAGCATTGAAGCGACTGGCCGGCAATACTGACGACGGCTTCGGTGGCACGATGCTAGAGAATTCCGCCTTCAGGACGAAGCTCGCCGAGCTTGAAATCGAGCTTCAGGCTCTGGAATATTCAGAATTGCGCACACTGGCAGCATTGAGTGTAGGTAAGGCACCTGGTCCTGAGTCTTCGATCCTAAAAGTTGTAGGAACAGAGTTGGCTCAAGAGATGGATGAATTGCTCGTCGATCTGGTTGGTTACAATTGCTTGCCCTTCGTGCCCGAACAGT
>JAESUV010000124.1 GCA_016762975.1 Gammaproteobacteria bacterium
ATCCAAATACTCAATCGAGTCAGTGCCGACGATTGGTTCGAACTTGATGTCCGGATGCAGCCTTCGCATATTGACATTTAGCATGCMRTSCKYSKWATTRAKMWWTGTATCCAAAATAATCTTGTCTGTGTCRCAGCCTTTTGCCAATTCTACGAGGCGATCAAAGCCCACTATAAAATTCTCGGTGTGRCGCCTACGAATTTCGGTACCGTAGTAGAGGTCGACGTAATCCACGTCARCTRCCCCAGCCATCGTTARRAATAGRCGAGARAAAATCTCVSTATCCCCRCCAGCAWACTGCGTCCAGACTTCCGCCATTTCTTCAGATGAATAGTTACTATTCCCAATCGGRCTCTGCGAGGAGAGAAACAATAGACCTATTATCGAACCCAACTGCCTTCGCGTRCTTTCTGCGATCTTAAAGAAAGTCTCCTGCCGCGCATTCATCTCCGTCGCAGCAATAGCCTGSGTCTGCTTCTCCGAATGTAGATTGTTRCGACGCAGCTCCTCATTATTCTCAGCTAACACCGACTGCTGAATAAAYAAGCCAACTACYAACCAGAGAAATGCCAAAAACGCGAACGCTCCCTCTAAGAAAGTGCCCATCTCTTCTATGGGCAGGTCAAGAAARGAGCYCCAGCCGACATTTCGCGCTATATAGACAGCAAGAAAGCAGAACCAYAARAAGGTGAGGACAATCGCAAACCAGATGCGCCARTCTTTAGGGATATAGGATTTCATGGTGGASTAGAGTAAAGCGCTAACTAGKATGGGTCAATTACTTCCTCTGCACATTTCAATTCGCAGAGWAGTTGGACGAGGGGACGCKGCTAGCGAAGAATTCGATGAGATTATCCCTTATCAGCGGGGCCTCCTCCCACAATACGAAATGGCCTTGGCCCTCGCGATTGAGAAGACGAACCTCTGAATTTACAAGCATACTCTGCATAAACAGCGCGTTGTCAGGATGAACCAATCTATCCCTGCTTCCTTGCACGATAAGAACCGGCATAGTGAGATCCTGCCAACGCGGCAACATGGCTTCTAACTGTGGCCGCAATGGCATAATTTCTGCATTCGCCCCCTTTAGACTTGCACCCAACACGAAGCGGGGTAAGAAGACGGCGAAGCGATTGTACCAACGTGGAGCACTTAACTCTGGGTCACCTGTGGTAGCGACGAAAATTAGGCCAGCAATAAGCTCTGGATAATTCATCGCAGTGCGTGCTATCACCGGCCCCCCATATGAATGCCCCATGAGCAAGGCGCCCTTTCCGGAACGATCCATGCCCAAGAGAGGACGCAAGGCCGCTGCCTGTTCATCTAGAGARGGCACCTTCGCGTCATCATCACTCCTCCAKCCAGGYCGAGTGACAGAGATCATATGAAATTTTTCCTGCATGATYGRATCATYCAGATAACTTCTGAATGCCGWATAAGARCCAGGTGTCCCRTGAACGAATATRATTAATTGCTTCTGCCTGATCGCTGCYGAGGGAGTATTGATCTCGACATAGTCGATCGRGCCTAAGGTTTTYACCTCTGAAYTAGCTARCAYGCGRGCAACATTGYCTTGCTGAGCAAGTAGCAACTGCGGGAYACAAARAGCGAGAATCCAGSCCAGCAYTAMCCMRARCGAAACAGAAKAATGCGTGTTTGAATGRCAATTGGACAACTGCAGAACCCTCCTACCGCGTAGCAATGACAACAAGGCCTCTATTCCAGCAGAAAGCGCGGGGATGATCAACAANCGACTATATCGATCCATCGCGCCGTTTTGGCATGAAATCCTATTAACTTCGCGTATAATCTCGGTTCGATTAAATAGCGCGTCAAAAACTGGCCCTGCCCTGCCAGTCGTAGTGCTTAGTAACCGTAGCTGCTATACCGGAATAGGAACATGACCAAGAAGAAACAAGCGAAATTCGATTTTGAGATAGCTCTAGAAGAGCTGGAGGAGCTGGTGTCCTCTATGGAAGACGGCGAGCTTAGTCTTGAGGAGTCCTTACAAGCCTTTGAGAAGGGCATTAAGCTGACTCGCGAGTGTCAAACCGCGCTGAAGAATGCCGAACAGAAGGTGCAGGTATTGTTGAATGAGAACGGCGATACTGCAGAATTAGATCTCGACGAAGTCGACGAATAAACCAAACCGATGAGCACAGCGAATACCCTTCAGCTAAATGAATTTCAGCAGCATTGCCAGCAACGCGTCGACCGGCGCCTTGGTGCAGCACTCGATGCCGAGATCGCCAGCGCTACGCTTCTCGAGGCGATGCGCTATGCCTGTCTGGGCGGAGGCAAACGCATTCGCCCCGTTCTGACATACGGCAGCGCACTCGCTGTGGGCGGCGACCTTCCCGCTGCAGACAATGCGGCCGCGGCCATCGAACTCATTCATAGCTATTCCCTGGTACATGACGACCTTCCCGCGATGGATGACGATGACCTGCGTCGCGGCAAGCCTACGTTGCACAAGGCATTCGACGAGGCTACAGCGATACTGGTAGGCGATGCGCTGCAGCCCCTGGCCTTTCAGATATTAAGCACCGACCCTATAACGGAAAATGACGCGCTAGCCGCCAACAACCGCCTTGCCATGGTCCAATTGCTGAGCCAGGCAGCTGGCGCCACAGGAATGGTCGGTGGCCAGAGCCTGGATTTCGAGGCGGTAGGGGTAAAACTCAACATCCAACAGCTTGAGCAAATGCATAGCCTCAAGACCGGTGCCCTAATTCGCTGCGCCGTACTACTTGGCGGCATGAGCTGTGAATCGGCAAGCGACTCACAAATGAGCGCATTGGCAATCTATGCAGACAATATAGGACTGGCATTCCAAGTGCAGGACGATATTCTGGATGTAATCGGAGACACCTCGCAACTAGGTAAACCGCAGGGCTCAGACAGTGACAAAAACAAACCCACCTATGTCTCTCTCTTGGGCCTAGATGAAGCGAAGGCTCTAGCTAACTCACTATCAGATAAGGCTATCGCCGCCCTGAAGGAATTTCCTGCCAGCGCAGACAGATTGCGAGAACTAGCCGCCTTTGTGGTGAGTAGATTGCACTGATCAGGGTATAATTGACGATTCGGTGCTTGCACCGGTTTCACCCCCTCTAGGCTGTTAGCTGCAGACGTTGCAGGCCTTAGGCTATCTAGAGGGTATCTGGAGTTGAATTACAGCTATGCTTAATGAAATACCGCTGTCCCGGCCCGACACGCCATTACTGGATAAGGTAGACAATCCTGACGACCTAAAACTGCTGGAGCTAGATCAACTGGCTCAGTTGGCGGAAGAGCTGCGCGCGTTTCTTCTCTATTCAGTGGGCCAGACTGGCGGGCATTTCGGTGCAGGACTCGGCGTGGTCGAGTTAACCATCGCGCTTCACTATGTATTCGATACCCCAAATGACAAGCTAGTCTGGGATGTAGGTCACCAGGCCTATCCACACAAAATCCTTACCGGCCGGCGAGACCAAATGCTAACCATGCGCCAGGCGGGCGGCCTTGCCGCGTTCCCAAATCGCAGCGAGAGTGAATATGACACCTTCGGTGTCGGTCACTCCAGTACGTCCATTAGCGCGGCGTTAGGCATGATGGTGGCAGCAAAAACACAGGGCAAAGAGCGGCATAATATTGCGGTTATTGGTGACGGCGCGATGACTGCCGGCATGGCCTTCGAGGCACTGAATCACGCCGGCCATCTCGATGACAATATTCTCGTTATCCTTAACGATAACAATATGTCTATCTCCAATAATGTCGGCGGACTCTCCAGCTATTTCGCCCGCATGTGGGCAAGCAAGCCCTATAACTTCATTCGCACCGGCAGCAAGCGCGTACTATCTAAGATTCCTCCCGCATTGAAGGCAGCGCACCGCGCAGAAGAATACATGAAAGGCATGGTGTCACCCGGCACCTTATTCGAAGAGATAGGCTTCAACTACATCGGCCTAATAGACGGGCACGACACCAATGGGCTTGTCGATATACTCAGGAACATAAAGACTCTACGTGGCCCGCAGCTGCTGCATATCGTTACGCAAAAGGGCAAGGGCTACCTAGAGTCCGAAAACGACCCCTTCGGCATGCACGCTCTGAGCAAGATAGGCCCAGGACCAGCTCCAAACACTGAATCTGCCGAGACTGCTGAAGAAGGCATTAAGCCAAACCCCAAGAGTAATTCTTCACCGAGCTATTCGGAAGTCTTCGGCAATTGGTTGTGCGAAGTTGCGCAGCATGATGAGCTCACGGTAGGCATAACACCTGCCATGGGGGAAGGTTCGGGCATGAGTAAATTCGCCGCACAATTCCCCGATCGCTTTCACGATGTAGCCATCGCCGAACAACACGCCGTAACTTTTGCGGCAGGAATGGCCTCCGACGGGCTAAAACCTATCGTTGCCATTTATTCAACCTTCTTGCAGCGTGGCTACGATCAGTTAATCCATGATGTTGCTTTACAGAATTTGAATGTGATGTTCGCCATCGACCGGGCTGGCCTCGTCGGTGAAGACGGCCCCACCCATGCTGGCAGCTTTGACTTGAGTTATCTGCGCTGCATTCCAAACATGGTAGTGATGACACCAAGCAATGAAGATGAAACCCATAAGCTATTATCAACGGGCTATCATTTCGATGGGCCATCGGCTGTTCGCTACCCACGCGGCAAAGGACCTGGCGCGGTTATAGAGACCGGGCTAGACCCAGTTGAGATTGGTAAAGCCAAGCTGCGCAGGCACGGTAGCGCAGTCGCAATCCTTGCCTTCGGCAGCATGGTGAACCCTGCCTTGGAAGCGGCTGAAAAACTGGATTTAACAGTAGTAGATATGCGCTTCGTTAAGCCGCTAGATATCGGCACCATCGGCGACATGGCGGAAAAACATCAATTGCTGGTAACTATCGAAGAGAATTCTTTGATGGGCGGCGCAGGGTCTGCCGTGAACGAATTCCTGCTCGCCTCCAACTACCAGATACCGGTCCTGAACTTAGGGTTGCCTGATGCATTCTTGGAACATGGCAAGGTGCCGCAAATGTTAGCGGACGCAGGCCTCGATGCTGCAAGCATCAGCGCCGCTATCAAGAAGAAATTAAAAGACTGCAAGATTCAATCGGAAGCTGTCTAATACTCACTTAGTTCTGAGACAACAAGTGCATCATCCGGAAGCTGCCTAAGACTCACTTAGTTCTGAGACAACAAGTGCATCATCCGGAAGCTGCCTAAGA
>JAESUV010000192.1 GCA_016762975.1 Gammaproteobacteria bacterium
GCAGTTTTCGCCGTCTGGCGGGCAGGGCGCGCAGACGAGCCTATTCATGCGCGGCACCGAATCGGACCATACCTTGATTCTGGTCGACGGTGTGCAGATGACGACCAACAGCGGGACGGCAGGGCGATTAGAGTTCATTCCTCTAGATCAGATTGAGCGTATAGAAATTGTGCGTGGCCCTCGGTCCAGCGTGTATGGCTCGGAAGCCATAGGCGGCGTAGTGAACATAATTACCAAGCCTAATATTCAGGAGGACTTTAGTGGTTCTGTGAAGTTGATGGCGGGCACTGAGAATAGCAGCGATGCGAATATCGGCCTGCAAGGCCGAGTCGGCAAGTCTACTTTGTCGCTAAATGCCTCGCGGCGTGAAACGGATGGCATCGATAACAGCGAGCGTGGCAGTTCAGATGACGACGGTTATGAAAACGAATCGCTCTCTCTGTCTTTCTCGCATCAGTTCAGCGAGTTATTCAGTTTATCCTCTACCTATTCCAGCTTCGATGCGCAATCGGACTACGACGATGGGGTGGTAAACACAGACAGTCAGCAATTCAGCACCACAGTTAAGGCGTCATTTACCGAACAGTGGGATTCGAATTTCATCTTCGAGCAATTCAAAGAAGACAGCATGGATGTTGGTGCTTTCGGAATTACCAATAGCAGCAGCGAAAACAAGAAGCTAAGCTGGCAGAACACTTATACATTTAATGCGAGTAATTTGCTCTCCTTTGGCATCGATCACCAAGAGCAGGAACTACGTTACGCCAGCTTCGGTGCGGTGCAAACTGATACGTCGCGTGATAATGACGGAGTGTATGGGGTGTACATTCGTGAGAGTGGTCCTGTGGATTTTACGCTATCATTTCGTAACGACGACAATGAGCGCTTCGGCAATCACAGCACTGGCAGTATAGCGCTCGGTAGAGATTTCGGTGAGTCTGTGCGTGCCTGGGTGAGTTATGGCACGGCATTTAAGGCGCCGAACCTAATCGACTTGTATGTGGATTTCCCTTCCTTCTTTTTCTTTGCTAATCCGAATCTCAAGCCGGAAACTGCTGAGAGCGTGGAGTTAAGCTTGCAGGCTGAGGTCTTGGGCGCGACTTGGCAGATCAATGTGTTTCGTAACGACATCGATGACTTGATCTCAACCGATGCGACGTTCACCTCCTTGGCAAATATTCAAGAGGCACGAATCGACGGCATGGAGGCGACTGTCACCTCTAGCGTCGCGGGCTGGCGACTGGATGCTGCTCTCACTTTTCTAGACCATGAGAACCGAAGCACCGGGGTTAATTTATTACGCCGACCCGAACAGACGCTCTCGCTGAACATCGCCAGAGAGTTTGGCGCGTTCGACTTGGCTGTCAATCTGCTCGCGCAGAACGAGCACTTGGATATCGACCCGGTTAACTTTGGCKCCTCGACAGTGGGCGGCTACGGCGTTGTGAATCTWCTAGCYGGYTATCGATTSAGTGACGAYCTTAGTCTGCGCCTGAGGATCGGCAATTTKCTCGACAAGGAATATCAGATYGTYGATGGWTTCAATACGCARGRTCGTACCGCACAACTTTCATTGAAYTATTCTTTTTAACTRTYCSTTCTARNTACTCGKNTCTACGCAATTYTAGGAGTCTAGTTATGTTGAAATTTATTTYAGCGAATAAGGAAATTCTGTTTYTGCTATTGATCGTRGYGATCAGTGCGGTMTTGCCKCACCCCGCGAATGTCACGCCCATTGGKGCKCTRGGCCTGTTCGCAGGAACTTATGTTCGAAAGCAGGGCTTTMTGTTRCTGCCAGTTGCAGCTGCAATGTTYGCCGAYYTRACAACRGTAGGTGTCTACAGCGTGCTGATCATGTTCTTCGTGTACACGGGGCATCTAGTGTCGGCGCTGTGTGGTCGSTAYCTYGTGCGTGATCGAGCGCTGCTGGCTCGTCTGCCGATTGCAGTTGTCGCGGCCTCTGTTGGTTTTTATCTCGTTTCTAATCTGGGTAACTGGTGGGTCTATCAGCCACACACCTGGGCTGGAATAGTTGAGTGTTATACCTTGGGTCTGCCCTATCTGGCGCGGACACTTTTTGGGAACATACTTTACAGTTCGCTGTTTTTCGGTGTTTTTGCGTTGATGCAACAGCTGCTCTCGAGACAAGATGTTACAAAGCCTGTCTGATATTCGAGTAGTCTCTCTGCTGCCCAGCGCTACAGAAATTGTCTGTGCGCTGGGTTTGCAGAAGTACTTGGTGGGYGTCAGYCAYGAGTGTGACTATCCCGCTGGGGTGRCAGGCTTGCCTRTCGTTACCAGCACTGCAATTCCYAAGGGGCTGGACAGCAAAGCCATAGATACGAAAGTGCGYGAGCTATTGCAAACCGATGCGGCRCTTTATCATCTCAACGTSGATGCGCTGTTAGCACTTAAGCCAACCCATATCGTGACGCAGGCSATCTGTGATGTCTGCGCAGTATCCGCAGCGGAGGTGGAAGATGTGGCCGCTCGCTTGCCCGGCAAGCCGCAAGTCGTAAATCTCGAGCCCATGAGCCTGCAGCAGGTGTTGGATACTTTTACCTTGATTGGCCGCGCGACACAGCGAGAGTCAGAGGCGGCTGGGGTAGTGCAAACCTTGCAGGCCCGCGTCGATATTATTCGTCAGCGCTCGGCCGCGATAGCAGACAAAGATAAGCCTCGCGTCGCGGTGTTGGAGTGGATCGATCCGTTGTTCAATGCAGGGCACTGGACACCCGAATTGGTTGCTATGGCCGGTGGCGTAGATTGCCTAGGTAATCTTAACCAGCCCTCTAGGGGTCTGACGGATAACGCGGTACACGAGGCTCAGCCTGATGTGTTATTTATCGCTCTATGTGGGTTTGACTTATCGCGCACCGAGCAAGACTTACCAATACTTGCGCGTTTGCCCGGTTGGGCCGATCTGCCCTGTGTTCGAGGCGGACGAGTCTACTATACCGACGGCAATGCCTATTTCAGCAGGGCAGGGCCCCGTCTTGTGGAGAGTCTGGAAGTTCTAGCTCATGCGCTGCATCCCGATATACATCCTGTTTCTGCTAGCAGCGATGTTGCGAAGACTTGGAAAAGTTCTTTAACTATTAGATAACTGCGTACTTTTTCGTTAGAGGCCTATGTCTGCACCGCTGCGAGAATGGAGATATACTGATACTCGTTTAGGGCTGAATTGTTCCTAGGGAGATAAGCCATGAACCTGTGTTCGTTCCACCGTGCATGCCACATGGCATCAAGCAAACTGATTCAATCGTGTATCTAAATATTCGTTTCGAGCTAAGAGACGAAGACTAGTGAGGCTGGGTTCTATGCACTTTGATCTTCAACAATACTTCACCTTCTTTGCTCTTGTGGGGGCACTACTGAGTAGCACATTTGTCGGTGCAGCCGAGATTGATGCGGCAGCCGTGCGCACGGCGATGAGTGAAGATGGCAGGTTGCCCGATGATATTGTCAGAGATAGCCGCAGCAAGCCCGAGGCGGTGATTCCTTTGCTGCGTATCGAGTCGGGCGCTACGGTCGTCGATATCTTCGGTAGCGGGGGCTATTACAGTGAGCTTCTTGCTGGTGTTGTGGGCGAGGAGGGAGAGGTCTGGCTGCACAACAACGATGGGTTCGAAGCTTGGGGCATTAACGGACTCAGCGATCGCTTCGATAAGCGCGAGTTTGGAAACATCAATCGTCATACTCGTAGTGGCATTAACCTCGATATAGGAGAGGAGACCATGGACGCGGCGATTATCGTGATGGCGTTGCATGATATCTATGTCATTCCCAAACGCTATAACGGCGAAGAATATGTGCCGGTGGGGAAGCCGGCGAACGCGGCTTATTTTCTCGAGCAGATCTATGCTGCTCTAAAACCCGGATCGCGTTTCGTCGTAGTGGAGCACGCGGGTGACGCATTGATGGAGAGTGAGGAAGTTTTCGATCTGCACCGTATGGTCGAGTCACTGGCGCGAAGCGAGGTAGAGAGTGTGGGATTTCGTTTTGTAGAGAGTAGCGATGCGCTACGAAACCCGAATGACGATCGCTCCATGATCGTCTTCGATTCGGATATAAAGGGGCAGACTGATCGTTTTGTCCTGAGTTTTGAAAAGCCTTCTAATTAATCGCACTAGACTTCAACCTTTGGGATCATTATGCTTCGTTTCACTATGAAAAATTCAATCGTACTTTCCGTAATATCGGTTCTGGCCTTCGTTTGTGCGACTAACAGCTTCGCGCAAGACATAAGAGAGTCAAGCGTACCGCAGTCTGTTCGAGATATGATCCTACGTAGCCAGGTGGACACTCAATTTGAGCAGACGGCGCGCGTGCAGATGGATGTGCAGTACGGCGATTTTCTCAGGTCGATAGCCACTCAGCCTATTAAGCGCAATCAAGTTGAAACGGTGCTAATGGAATTGTTAAGTAAACGCGCAGAGTTGAGTTTACAGGTGGCGCAGAATCAAGCGGCGGCAAGCGAGCTTAAGGCAATCGGCGATTACGAATACATTCGCTCTCGACTAGAGCCGTTGTTGACCGTGGCAGAACTAGCAGTGATCGATGCGCAGCGCGGCGGGGCGACCGATGAACAGCTGAAGAATGGCTACGCCGAAGAGCTTTCGCGTACTACCGGTAGCTTAAACGACGCAGACAAGGATTTGGTGCTTGAAACAATCGTCAAACACATTCGCATGACTCAGGGCGATAGCGGTAGGATGAATGCGCAAAATGTCGAAGAGCTTATTCTGAAGCAGAGCGCGTCATTTATGCACGCGAGAATGGAGATGGAGTCGCTTTTCGATGCGGTAAAATTGGAACAGGTTGATCAATTCATGGGCCGCCTACACAATAATCTCTATCGAAATCGTTCGATGTCAGATCAATAGCTAGAGGCTTTCTAATTGAAAGGCCTCGTTCAGGCGGATATTCGCTCCTTGGATCTGTAGTTTTTTGTTACACGTGCATGCCCTTGCTGTCTCATTTATATATCAACCTATTGATATAGATAGAAAATCCCACTATTCCTTTCTTTTCGCCATACTCCGGCTGAGACATTATGTCGCATAGGCATTCGGCATCTTATAAAATAACCTCCTATAACACTATCAAGCTCGTCCTGACTGATGGTTGGGATACACCGGAGAAAACTATGCGGAACCTCTCATTGCTATCACAATTCGCCCTAGCTGGGCTGTGCGCTCTAACC
>JAESUV010000125.1 GCA_016762975.1 Gammaproteobacteria bacterium
TTCACGCCGCCCATCTTCGTATTCGTATTCACATCTAAATACGTAGGTGGTTTGTTTTGGTACAAGCCAGTATTGGCTGGCAGTCCATTTTGTGGGTCGTAGACATGGCGCTCTAGAGCGGCTAGTCCTACACCCCACACGGCGCCGCCGCGCATGGCATTGTCGAAGTTCTTTGGATGAACCACGGTGCCGCAGTCGGCGACCGCAGTGTAGTCCAAGATTTCGAACTTGCCCGTGTCCGTGTCCATTTCGATCTCGCAGAAACCGACAACGACGCCAGGAGGTTGGCCTTGGCCAGGGATATTATCCTTAGCGACTCCGATTAATCCGCTGCCAGCGAGGCCTTGAACAGCAAGCTGAGTCAGTGGGTTGATATCGTCAGGAAATTCCTGCCCGCTATACTTTCCACCAAGCTCCATTGCTCGTTGCGCAGCCTGTGCATACGTCATTCCAATGCTGGAATCGCTGCTCTGATACACGCGCTCGTCACCGATTACATAATCATCCGCTGAACCACCGAGGTCGTTAGCTGCGATTTCTTTAAGCTTGGTGATCGCGTCCTGTGCCGCTACCCAGTTCGTTCGAGTGTGGGTGAAGATGGTATTAGAACCACCCTGACCAGAACTGTGAGGTAGATGCTTGTCCGATCTGCCATGGACAATCTCGCAACGTTCCCAAGGCACTTGAAGAGCCTCCGCTGCTGCACGACAGGTGCCAGCGTAGGAGTAAGTTCCTAGGTTGCCGACGCCACTGTGGATAAATAGTCTACCGTCTGGAGCGATGCGAAGGAGTCCGTCATAGCCTCTGCCGCCTGCACCGTGATAACCGATGCCAACGCCAACGCCGCGAACCTTGCTGCCATTTACTTTCGGCAGGGCGAGTTTCTCATCCCATCCGAATGTGCGCGCGCCTTGGTCTAGCGCTTCGCGTACGAATGCGCTGGTAACAGGGCCCTGACTGCCGCCTTGAAAACCGTCGCTGTCCAGTACGTTAATCTTGCGAAAGGCGACCCGGTCCATGTCGATCGCTCTCGCGATCTTGTCTGTCATTGGCGCGAGTACCGACGCCATTTCATTCTGACCCGGCCCACGTTGTGCTCCGCGAGGCGTTGTGTTGGTATAAACAGAAATACCACGATAACGCATGTTCTCGGGCTGATAAGCCACAGTAACGTGTTGAGCCGATGAGTTGCCGCTTCCGCCGCCTGTGGCGCCGCCATCGTTCACGATAACTAAGTCGACAGCAGTTACCTTGCCGTTGTCTTTAACGCCAACCTTGATCCAACCTTGCATGCCGGAGCGCGCTGAGCCGATGTAAAACTCTTGCTCACGCGTGATGCGCAGTTGTACTGGACGATTAAGAACACGGGCGAAGTTGCCGGTAATTGCCATGAAAGGGTAAGGACCGATCTTGGAACCAAATCCACCACCTGTGGCTTCATTGATAAACACCAGGTCTGCCAAATCGATGCCTAACATGCGGGCAAGGCCAGCGTTGTTTGCACTCTGGCTCTGCGAAGAGCCGTGGAAATAGCATTTGCCATTTTCCCAGTACGCCATACCTGTTCGAGCTTCTAGAGAGTGATGCGCATAACCGATAGTGACGAATGGCTCTTCGATGATATGTGTCGCTTCTGCGAAGCCAGCATCAAGGTCGCCGAAAGCCCATTCGGTAGTGAACTCGCCACCTACCGGCTCACTGCCCGACTTGATCGCGTCGATAGCAGACTGAGGCCACTTAATGTCACGAATTTCGGCACCCACGATCGGTGTACCCTCGGGACCTTCTTCACGTGTCCTGACCAGCACATTTCCCTCAGGGTAGGCATTGCTGCCGCCTGGGCTAAGGCTCTCGAGAGGATCTACGACGAAATCGCGGCGCTCGAAGTCGATGCGAATCTTGTCGATAGCCGACTCGGCGATCTCTTCAGAAATCGCTGCAACTGCAAGGATTGGCTGGCCTACGTAAGTTACATACTCGGATGCCAGTGCTGGATTTCCCGGAGGAGCTACAGGGGGTAGGTCGTCTGCGGTGAAGACACCGATAACGCCATCCATTCGCAGTGCCTCGGATGTGTCTATGCTTACTACTCGGCCACTTGGCAGTGGGCTGGTTAGCAAACGGGCGAAGACCATGCCTTCTCGCTTGTAGTCTTCGGCGTACTTAATCTCACCAGTTACCTTGCCGGCTATATCTGGTGGTGTGAAATCTTTACCTATATGTGTACTCATGCTAATTGCCCCGAGGCGCGCATCACGCCATTAAGATAATGTTCATAAGCTCCACAGCGGCAGAGATTTCCTGACATCGCTGCGGCGGCCTCCAATTTGGTTGGGCGTGGGTTGCTGTTGAGCAAGGCCACTGCCGACATCACCTGACCCGGCGTGCAAAATCCACACTGGGGAGCGTTCTCTGCAATGAATGCCTGCTGTACAGCATGCAACGTGCCATCGGCATCTTTAATGCCTTCGATGGATACGATCGCTTTGCCTTTTACGTTCTGTGTAAGCACCGAGCATGCGTAATTGGGGACGCCATCGATATGCACCGTACACGCACCGCATTCGCCGCGGTTACAACCGATCTTGGTGCCGGTCATATTGAGTTTGTAGCGTAGGGTGTTGGCGAGGGTTTCCATTGGAAGTACATCAACGCGTCGTTCGCGACCGTTAATGTTGAGTGTTATCAAGCGTTCGGCAGTAGATTGTCCAGATTGGGCATTCGCTGCGAGGTAAATTCCCGTGCCAGTTGTAGCGGCGGCACCAGAGAAGATAACTCCCTTGATAAAACGTCTGCGTGTTAGTTTGGAATTCACTGACATTGCTCCGTTTTTTGTTGTATTTGAATGCATGCTAAACCCTTACAATTTGCACGCCTATTTACCGCAGTTATATCTACCGCCGAGGCTATTAGTTTTTGCCTCAAAAAGCAACAAGCTCCAAGTCCCTATCCTCCGCAAAGGCCCTAAATACGGGACCTTTCGAGCAACTGCTCGATAAAAATCACACACTGTTACAATATCGGCACGCGGCTAGCATAGCGTCGATTCGGATTGCGGAATTGGTGATCGCGCTGCCGTAGAATTGATCTTGCTATATCTACATTGCTGGATTAGCTTTCTTGCGGCCTGTCCTGGGCTTCACCGTCTAGGCAGTTAGCTAAATTCACTCCTCAATAGCTTGGATGTTACACATGAGACAATTTATTTTGCCCTTTTTATTGGTACTGGCTTGCCAAGCCCCAGCCAACGCTCAGGATGGTGGTGGTCTCTCAGAGGCGATGATTACAGCCGCCGAATTGAGTAACTTTGAGCGCACCTCTACCTTTGCCGAAGTTTTGTCGGTAGTTGACGCGCTACAGGCGAGCAGTGAGCTAGTACATCGAGAAACGCTAGTAACGAGTTTGGAAGGCAAAAATGTGCCGTTATTGGTGCTGGCCGATCCGCCAGTGAAGACGCCTGAGGACGCGAGAGACTCAGGAAAACTGGTGGTCTACATTCAGGGCAATATTCACGGGGGAGAAGTCGAGGGAAAGGAAGCTAGTCTGATCGCGATGCGGGAAATTTTGTACGGTGACAAACAACACCTCCTAGAGAATCAGATAATCTTATTTCTGCCAGTCTACAACTCCGACGGCAATGATCAGATGAGTGACGACTCGCGTCCCTCGCAAGAAATGAGCCCACTCCTTGCAGGGCAACGCACGGCCCATGGCTATGATCTGAATCGGGACGGCATGATTATCGATACCATCGAGACAGCCGCGCTCTATAAAAATCTAATACAGCGCTGGGACCCGGATCTGTTAGTGGATCTACACACAACCAACGGTACCTGGCATGGTTATTCGCTTACTTATGCGCCTTCTTACCATACGGCGGGAGACCCTGCGCCTTCGGATTACACCGTTGACGTCATGCTGCCTGCTCTACGTCAGTCTATTAAAGAGAAATTCAATTTGGACTTCAATTGGTACGGTGGATTCGATTACCGAGATTGGCCGCCCACTGAACTACGAACCTATCATCATGCTCCGCGCTACCTAACAAACAATATGGGATTGAGAAATCGAATGGCCATATTGAGCGAGACATTTGCGCACGACCGGTTCTACAAGAGGGTTCACGCGGCGAATGCCTTCATCAATGAAATACTCGAATACACGAACTCGCATGCTGGCGAGATTCGAGAAATAAACCGTCAGGCTGATGCGCGAGTCGTGGAGAAAATAGAGCAGAACGCGGGCGGCTATCAGAATGGCGTTCAGTTCGAAATGGTGGCATTGGAAGAGCCGCTGGACCTGCTGAGTTACAAGTACATTCCCTATACCGTTGATGATGGCAGCCAGAAATTTGTGCGCAGCTCGGAGATTGTCGAAATTAAAGGGGTGCAGAATTTCAATGCCTTCGAGGCAACAAAATCGGCCACAGTGCCCGTAGCCTACGTGTTTCCAGCAGCACTAGGCTTGCTTGCCGCGAAATTAGGTCAGCACGGAATTGAGGTGGCCAGACTAGGGCAGGGTCAGGAGTTCACTGGAGAGAGTTTTAAGGTTACAGAGATAGAAAAGAACAACTTCGTACAGAACAATCACAGAAACTCGCGGTTAGTAGGTGCCTTCGAGCCTGAGACCAAGGGCTTCTCTGCAGGCGACTATTATGTGGCTATGAATAATCGGCTTGCGAACTTAATTTTCTATCTTTTAGAACCTGAGTCCGACGACGGATTAGCTTACTGGAATATGTTTGATGACTATCTGGAACGAGAGTTAGTAAACACGAGTACGGTCGACTACCCCGTGTTTAAGGTTTTGCTTAGATAGTTTGGCGTTTCAGTTTCTATTAATCTGTTGATCAGTTTCTGTTGAATAGTACGCTGTAGGGCCCGACGCCGCCGCGATCTACAACTAGGTGTTGGTAGGCGGATTGCGGTCCGGAAGTGCGCACATAACTAGTTGTACCCAAAGACTTCACGTCGGAACGATAGCGGCCGTGCAAATACTGGCTTAGTTCGATAGCTGTCACTTCGCCATTATTATCTCTATCTGCTAAACCTTCTCGTATTGCCTCGTCAAAGAAGACGGAGAGATAGCCTCCCGCCTGAAACTTGAATGCCACCTGTGAGGTTACGTCTTCTTCGGAGGAAAACAGACCCATGCGGCCCGGTCGGGAAATAATATCCTTGGAGAAGCCGCCGCTAAAACAGGAA
>JAESUV010000126.1 GCA_016762975.1 Gammaproteobacteria bacterium
TCTACAACCTGAAGAGCGAAATCTTCCTTGCTCTCAAAATAGTGATAAAACGAACCCTTCGGTATTCCAGCGTGTTTCAGAATGTCGTTCAAACCAACGCTGTTAAAACTGCTAGTGATGAGCAACTCCTGCCCAACAGTGATAAGTGAGCTCCGGCACTGATTAAACTTCTGTTCGTCTCGCGTTCTAGCCATGTGGAGTATATTAGACCAGTCTATTATTTATTGCTACCTTTTTCTCTCACCCACCACTTAATGGCGAATTGTGCCAATAGCATTTGCCATTAAGTCGCCAGAATATCTTCAAGACATTGTTTTTATTAAGATTAGTTTATTGGCTTTGTTCTTGCTATAGGTATTGCTATAGATACTGCTAGTGCGATTTGGCGTGGTGGTTTTCGCTGCCGACCCAGGTTCGCTACCTCAGGAAAAAAGCAATTGTAACCTTCGCGAACCGGAGTCGTCTAAAAGACGAAGTCAATAAGAGACATAAATTAGCAAAGCAAGATCGCCTCGATGAACGATTGCCGAGACACCATTTTCAAACTAATAAAAACGAGACCATGAGCTAACGCGTGAAAATATCCGATACATCCTCACAAGACGTAATACTTGAACCGAAGTCGAATACCAAAACATTACTGGTCACAGGCTCTGCGCTACTCGCACTAGCAATTGGCGGCTGGTTTACCGCTCCCACAATTTCTCGCTGGAGTCAGGCGCAGGAATCTGTRTCTGGCGAACGCTTGCGTACCGCAATYGTTMGCCAAGGCGATTTTRTTCGAGACATTTCCGTACAAGGTCGTGTTGTCGCCGCTGTCAGCCCTACTCTRTATGCCACTCAATCCGGCACGATCACCTTTGAGGTCGAATCGGGYGATTCCGTSCACTCGGGACAAACTATCGCCACAATCGAKAGCCCAGCGTTACAGAATCAATTGCTGCAAGAACAGGCAAGGCAATCATCCTTGCAGGTCGAACTGGAAAGACAGCGCATCACCTCCAGACAGGAACAACTGCAGAGTCAGAAAGCCGAAGACTCGGCGGCAATCGATTTGAGAGCAGCGCAGCGAGAAATGTCCCGCGCAGAAACAGCATTCACACAGGGCGCGATGACAGCTGTGGACTATGAGAAGGCGCAGGACGATCTGCAGACCGCCGAGCTACTACACAAACACTCCCTGTTAGATACCGAGTTAGACGCAGAACGTCTTGAGTTTGAATTGCAGACCCGACAGCTCGACGTCGAACAACAGGAACTCTTAGTAGATGACCTTCGTCGTCAGGTTGAAGAGCTGATCATCGCCTCTCCTGTTAATGGCATCGTCGGAAATCTTGCAGTCGATCAGAAAACCAATGTCGCGAAGAACCAAGCCGTTCTTTCGGTCGTGGATCTCACCGCGTTCGAAATCGAGGTTCAAATCTCAGAAAGTTATGCAGACGACCTTGCTATCGGCATGCAAGCCGAAATTCGTGCTGGAGCTCAGACCTACGATTCAACACTGGTCGCGGTTTCTCCGGAGATCATCAACAACCAAGTAACCGGCCGTGTGCGCTTCAATGAAAAAGTGCCCGAAGGCCTTCGACAGAACCAGAGACTGACAACTCGTATATTACTCGAAGAAAAATTTGACGTAATCATGGTGCAACGCGGCCAGTTCTTCGACAGCGGCAACGGCCGCATTGCCTATGTAGTCGAAGACGGTATCGCGAGGCGTCGTTCCATAACAACTGGCGCAACCAGCCTTAGCAGTATCGAAATACTACAGGGGCTGACACCGGGAGAAACCATTGTGATTTCCAGTACCGATTTATTTAACAGTGCGGACGCCGTACTCATCAACAATTAACGAGGCCAAGCAAATGCTAGACATGACGAAAATCCGCAAAGTTTTCCGTACCGATATGGTTGAGACTTGTGCGCTAGATGAATTCTCACTCACTGTCGATCAGGGCGAGTTTGTGACCATAACCGGACCCTCCGGTTGTGGTAAGACGACCTTCCTGAACATTGCCGGTCTACTGGAGACACACACCTCAGGTCAATATCTACTCGACGGTGTAGACGTCTCTCAGCTTCGCGACTATGCGAGAGCGAAACTTCGTAATCAGAAGATTGGTTTCATCTTCCAGAGTTTCAACTTGATGCCAGACCTAAACTTGTTCGACAACATCGACGTGCCGCTGCGATATCGCGGAATGAAGAGCGCGGAGCGCAAGGAAAGAGTCGATAAGGCGCTAGATTCAGTGGGGCTGTTCGCTAGACGAAAGCACGTGCCGGCCCAGCTTTCCGGCGGCCAGCAGCAGCGTGTGGCGATCGCTAGAGCGTTGGTTGGTGAGCCGCTTTTCTTGCTCGCAGATGAACCCACCGGAAACTTAGACTCCAACACAGCAAAGGGAGTGATGGCCTTGCTTGAGGAGATAAATGAAAACGGCACAACGATCATTATGGTGACTCACGATCAGTCTCTCGCCGAACAGTCCAAGCGCAACATTCATATTCTCGATGGACGCATCAGCAATGAGTCCACTCGAAAGTTTGAAGAAGCGGCAACAGCAGCCTAGGAGGAAATATCCATGTTCTTTTACTATCTTCGCCTCAGTGCGCTTAGCTATCGCAGGAATCCAATACTTAGCAGCCTAATGGTATTGGCCATCGCTATTGGTGTTGGCGCCTACATGGTTATCTTCACGCTCAACTATGTAATGGGCGGCAACCCAATTCCACAAAAAAGCGCACAACTATTTCATGTACAGATCGATAGCGGCAACCCGAATACGCAAGATGATCCGCCAAAACAGCTCACCTATCTCGATGCAACGGCACTGACTCTGGACGGTTCGGCGTTTCGTCAAACGGCTACGTCGAAATTCGGTGAAATTCTCGAGCCTATCGGTGACGAGGTGCGCCCCTTCTCTGTCGTTGGTCGTGGCACCTCAGCCGACTTCTTCCCCATGTTCAACGTGCCCTTCCTGCATGGTACGCCGTGGGATGAGTCTGCAGATCGCAACCGGCAACAAGTTATAGTTATCACTAAGGAGTTAAACGAGCGCCTCTACGGCGGCGACGACTCGACCGGGGAAACCCTGCGCCTGGGTGGTTACAACTTTCAAATAGTCGGCGTTCTGGATGACTGGGCGCCAGTACCGAAATTCTATGATGTAAACAACAACGCCTTCGCAGGCAGCGAGGAAGTTTTCATTCCCTGGGACCTAATTAACTCACTCGAATTTTCTCGAAATGGAAACACCAATTGTTGGAAAGCACCGGAAGAAGGAATCGACGGCTTCCTGAATTCTGAGTGTGTCTGGATACAGTACTGGGTGGAACTACGCGATAGCAACGAGGAAGCAGACTACCTGCARTTCCTGAACAAYTATGCRGCACARCAGAAAGAGTTTGGYCGGCTGCCWCGAGAGATGAACAATGCACTGTTTGATGTCGAGGAGTGGCTGTYAGAGCAAGAGGTCTTGCCARACGAAACCAAGATYCTCTCGGCACTCGCTGCGATGCTTTTGGCAGTGTGCCTGTTAAACACGATCGGCCTGCTGCTCTCGAAATTTCTGGGCAAGTCGGGCGAGATCGGTGTGCGTCAAGCCTTGGGCGCTCACAAAGGGTCACTCTTTTTGCAGCACATAATCGAGGCTGGCTTCATCGGCCTGCTCGGCGGCTTGCTCGGCTTGGTAGTTGCTGCGGCCGGTCTCGAGGGAATAAAAATCATACTCGGTGAAGACCTGATGCGCACCGACTGGATTCAACTGAACCCTACTGTTGTTGCCATAACTCTGTTGTTGGCGGTCTTCGCGACTATTGCTGCCGGTTTCTATCCTATCTGGCGCGCATGCAACATCAACCCAGCAATTCATCTAAAGACACAATAGCAATCGTACTCAGATTCTGGAGTTAGAACATGGAAATCGGCCCAATACTACGCGCACTAACCCGCAACAAACTCGGCGTCATTCTCATCGCCTTGCAGATTGCATTCACTATGACAGTCATGGTCAATGCGATATTTATAATCATCGAACGATCCAAAGCGATGGCAAGACCCAGCGGCCTAGATGAGCCGAATATGTTCTATCTAAGTAGCACCGGGTTTGGCGATCAGTTTAACTCCGAGGTCACCGAGCAGGATGATCTGCAACTGCTGCGAAACACACCAGGCATCATCGACGCTGCTCCCATCAATGCGATTCCGGTAAGTGGCAGTGGCTCGTCGGATGGTTTGAGATTGGAGAATGACCCCACTCTCCCAATAGTTGGAGCGGCGGTCTATTTCACCGACGAACACGCACTCAACACCATGGATCTTGAGCTGATTGCTGGCCAAAATTTTACGGATAATGACGTGCTGTATAAGCGATCTAGCGAAGGGCGAGACTATTCTAAGGCGGTGGTGAGTTTGGCTCTGGCAGAAGCACTTTTCCCCGAAGATGGGCATAGCGCGGTCGGTCGCATTTTTTATAGCGGCGTTTACCCTGTGCAAATTTCTGGCATCGTAGAAACCCTTCAAGCACCTTGGCCTAGTTCAAGCATGGTGGAACGAGCCATGATCGTACCGGTGAACTTTATTAGCTCAACATCTACCTACCTCATCCGCACCGAGCCCGGCGAGCGGGATCGACTCATGGTCGAGACGGAGGAAGTTCTTGCCTCCAACAACTCAAACAGAATTATCCGTGGGTTGAAATCTATGGAAGAGACACGCGCAGAGAGTTATAGGCTCGACTCGGCAATGGCTACGATTCTTCTGACTGTCATAGTGGCACTAGTATTCATCACCTCGATGGGCATTGCCGGCCTTGCCATATTCGGCATCAACCGACGCCGCAAGCAGATCGGCACGCGCCGTGCGCTGGGTGCCACCCAAGGAGAAATTTTGCGCCACTTCATGATAGAGAACTTCTTTATTTCGGGCGTAGGAGTAATGTTAGGCGCCGTGTTTACCATTGGCTTCAGCATCATGCTTTCCTCACTGTTTGAATCCCCAACTATGGCTTGGTATTACACGCCTCTGGGCATGGTTATTTTGCTTCTCATCGGACAACTCGCGGTCCTCGGGCCCGCAGCTCGCGCCGCCCGAATCCAGCCCGCGATCGCAACCCGCTCTATCTGATTTTGTACTAGAAAGTACATAACTATCTGCTAAGCTAGGCACTCCTCCAAAAAGAGCGCCT
>JAESUV010000127.1 GCA_016762975.1 Gammaproteobacteria bacterium
TACCCAAAAATCGATTTTTTTTCATATCACGGGCATAACGCCTAGCATTGCTTAGGTTTTCAACAACCGGTTCGTCGTCGCCCAACTTCTGGTGAGTAACCGCAAGGACATGATAAAAATACTGTTCATTGTGTTTACGTGCAACTGCATATTCAAGATGAACAATGGCTTGTCGGTATTCCCCCGAATTTAACTTCTGCGCAGCCAAGGATTGATGATAGTAAGGGTTTTGCATTCGAAACTCATCGACACTTGCTGCCATTGTCGCCGCCAATTCTAACTTCCCCTGCTGCCGATACACGCGGGCTAAATTACTTCTGGCAGAGTAGGTATTATCATCTGTCTCGATAGCCATTAGAAATACACTGCTAGAGTATCCAAGCCGATTAACGCGTGAATACAGCACCCCCAAGTTGTTCCAGACTGCGGCAGAAGAAAAATCAAAGGAGTCCTCACCCTGGGCTGGCGCGGTACCCGATGCAACAAAACGGCAGGGATCATCGACACCCAGTGTCACCCTAGAGAAAGGTGCACTACTGCAAGACCGTTTAGCTTATAATTCCATACGTGAATCAACACCCTGTACGAGAAATACTTAAACTACCGCGACAGTTTTTTGTCGAAATCCCGTACTACTCTACTAATACGCACTCCATTCGATTGTCAGACAAAGGTCTTTACATGAATCACAGTAATCTTGCCAGCCGCTCCCTTTCCAAACTGTTTCTAGCCCTCATTGCATGCGTACTGCTTACTGCTCAATCAGCATCGGCGACCACCGTTCGTGTAATCACTTCCCTTGGAGACTTCTCCATAGAACTATTCGACGATGTTACACCCATCACCGTTGCCAATTTTCTTAACTATGTCAGCTCTGGACGCTTCAATAGCACAGTGATACATCGCTCTGTAACCGTCCCAACACCCTTTATCATTCAGGGAGGCTCATTCTCCTTCGATGCTAGTTCTAGCAACCTAGTATCCGTCGTCACGGATGCAGCAATACAAAACGAGTTCAGCGTCTCCAACACACGAGGAACGGTAGCCATGGCGAAGCTGGGCGGCGATCCGAATAGTGCAACCAGCGGTTGGTTTGTAAACCTTGCCGACAACAGTGCCAATCTTGATGCCCAGAATGGCGGTTTCACCGCGTTCGGGCGCGTCATCGGCGACGGCATGACAGTGGTGGACAATATCGCAGCACAGCCGACTTTCACACTCGCTGGCCTTTCAAATTTTCCCTTGATCAACTACGTTAGYGGCSCMGTCGTGASSAGCAATTTCGTAAACATMGCAGTAGNTNTNGTGGAAGAAGMWGYGRCGGCTCCGAATTWCTTCGATGAAGCCAGCGGCCTRYTGCGCSTTACYGTAGATGCTGGAACATTAGGTCTAGCYTCGATGGCATTCTCGATTACTGCAACCGAGCCCAGCGTCGTGGTGCAACTCGACCTTAGCAGTGTTGAGGTTCTGGCCGAGACTGTAGATAARATAGCGACCTTCGACGCMGMRRCYGGYMGSYTKKTCTTGCCAGARCTTGYCRTATCRGGAACTGCTGCGTTTCGYAATCTAAKYTTTATTTTAAGTGATGCAGAGCAGCTCCTRTTTACACTRGAGTCATTCGAACAAATTTAGAACCGGCTGGCTGCCAATCGGCTAGATTRCTGGTGTCAGCGCGTCGTTGACTACAGCTGCCATAGTCAYTATTCTCCCTGTAAATCACAAGMAYCCGGCTATTTCGGACTACAGGAGAGARTAATGAGCATTAAACGATGGATAACAGCAGCGGCCTCAGCGGCTACCTTAGGAGCTGCATTCGTAGTTATACCCGTTCTCGCTCATCATTCGAGCACACCTTTTTACGATCCTGACCAACGTGTCGAAATTGAAGGTGCCGTTACGCGCTTCGTGTTTCGAAACCCACACGCCTTCCTTTACCTAGATGTGGTCGACGAAAGCGGTGCGACTGTCGAATGGCAGATCGAGTTAGGCGCCCCCGTAAGCATTCGCCGCGCTGGCTGGACTCCAGATTCACTCCCAATAGGTATGGTCGTAAAAGCAACCGGCAACCGCTCCCGCGCAGACGGCTCTACAGGCCTGTGTTGTGTGCGCATGACTCGCTCTGATGGCACCCCGGTTCTAGAAGGCGGCCGAGTTGAGGAACGCACACAGCCACCACGATAGCTTACTAGCGAATTACCCTTATAAATCTGCACGAGGCCGCATTCCAATTTCCTAAAGCGGCCTCGCAAAATAACAAATCAGAATACAACCAGCACTAAGGCGGAAACGAAATGAGAGCAATTAAATTCATGAGAAGAAAGTCTGTTTTTACAGTCTTGCTTTCTCTTGCGATTGGCGCTGCCGCAGGTCAAGTAAACGCGCAAATCGATAACCAGATTCCAGATATTGCGGGAACCTGGAACGGTGGCTTTGGCGCAAGACCGGTGAATGGCGAAACTGTTCCATGGGGCGATGAGAATTTCCCCAAACTGAATGCGCGCGCCCTAGCCTATCAAGAAGTCTGGGAAGAGATCATGGCACCCAAATACGATTGCCAGCCTGCCTCTTCGCCGGCTATTCAATACGACCCTTATCACATGGAGGTCGTGCAATGGCCCGACCGCGTCCTGTTTCGTTATGAGAAAGATGATCAGCTACGCACCATATGGCTAGACGGCCGGACACCCAAGGCAACGGACTTCGGCGTTCAAGGTTTTTCTGTAGGTCACTATGAAGATGACGCTCTGATAATTACCACTACGCACTTCGTGTTCGATGTTGCCGGCTTCGATGATTACAACGGCATCCCCTCTTCCTCGCAGAAGATAGTCCGCGAACGCTACTGGATGGACGGAGAAGACCTGAAAGTAACATTAGAAGTTGAAGACGCGATGTTCTTACTCGAGCCTACTTCTTACACCACTCGATGGCTTCCGGCATCTAAGGGCTACAAACTACAAGCATACGATTGCGACCCTGAATCGTCACGCGCATCTGTGCGCTTCTTTCCATCGAAGTATTAGCAGAGTACTTCTGGAGCAGTTGAGCGCTTCGAATTTGCGACCATCGATTGTGATGGCCGCAGATTCGTTTCGTAAGCAGCCAGAGTCACCCAACATCTCATCATGAGCAAACCCCGCTCCCTTCTCGATACTAAGAACTCCTTTGGATGGCTTTCAATAGGCCTGCATTGGTTCGCAACATTTGCAATTATCCTACTTTGGTTTGTCGGTCAGAGTATTGCCTCGCAGTCTGTCGAGCAGATCGATGTACGCAGGTCACTGCACATCACTATCGGCCTGATCGTCTGGTTACCACTTGTCGCGCGATTAGCATGGCGCTATAAATCAGGCCATCCCCGCGTTAACGGGCAAACCCTGCTTGAGCATCGACTCGCTAAAGCAGCACACTATGTCATGCTATTTGTACTGATGATAATGTTGCTATCGGGACCGCTCATGGCCTGGGCAATGCCAGATAGAAGTAGCTTGTCGGAGTTCGCCTTCGCCTTTCATTCCAATGCAGCCAAGGCACTTGCCGTGTTAGTAGTACTGCACAGTTTGGCGGCGCTGAAACATCTGATGTTTCACGAGGATGAGACTGTAGCTAGGATTTTTCTTCCGCGTAAAGATGATGCGCAGGATGAAGAATAGAAATACTCTAACCGGTTCCCACGTAGGGAATGAGACGCCCACAAAGTAGGACACCCGTCCAGAGGAAAAGCGAGGTGTAGGCTACAAATTTAGCTATTGGGGGCGAAGGAGTCGTTGCATCCCAGCCTTGCATTACCGGGCTTACTTTCCAGTAGTACAAAGCAGCATTCAACCCAGCCAATACCACCAAGCCCATCTTGATCTGAAAGCCTATGTTCACCGAATAGCGCAGCGGGTCACCATAGAAAAACAATATGCCGGTGAGCAGGTTGATGCCGAAACCGATCAGGACGAAGGGTAATAATTGATGAGTAGCCGCCGGATCGAAGCTGCGGAAATGCCCAGCCATGCGCAAATCGATAACGAGTAAGCCACCCAAGAGAAGCGATAGCCCGATGAAATGGCTAATCTCCATAACTGGCCACAGCCAGTAAGCATCCTGAATAAACAAGTTGAGCGAACCACCGACAATTGACTCTGCAAATGCTTCCACGGCCCAGCCCCTAAATAATATACGCGATCAGGCGACCGGCTATGATCGCCGCTAGCCAGAGCATGAGTGATATTGAGGCGATGATTTTTGTCGGCTTGCTGATCGCCACCACCGCATCGCTTAAAGCTACCTCGGCGCGCAGCCGTGACTGTATAACACCAGCCAATACCATGGCTGCAACGATACAAGCTATCTTCACTAAAAAAGGCACGCTCGTTACAAATACCGTTGCCTGAGAAGAAAACAAGGCAAAGCCCGACACGGCATTTACGATAAAACCCACCCAACCTAACTTACCCAAACCCAGAAACGCAGATGGCCGAATACCAGGGAATAGCCCTAGTAGACACAAATCGCGCATGGAGAAGATGCCAACAACTACAGCAAGCCCCATCACGTGCAGGCTCAACATAATGGGATAGCCCCAAAGTGAGACCGCAACCCATGTGGCTAATTCAGTTGTTTCTAACGTAGCGAACATCTTCTTGCTTATTTACCTATTGCTAATGTTATGAGAGAACATGGCATCGAGCTTTTGCTAATGTAAAAGGAAATAACATCGAATCCAGCTTTTGCCAATGTTACGTGAAAGAACATGGGATCGAGCTTTTCCTAAAATCACGGGAAATAACATCGAATCGAGCTTTCACTAATGTTACTGGATAGAACATGAAATCGAGCCTTTGATAATGTCTCGGAAGAATATTGAATCGGTGCCTTAACAGCAATTCGCTTTAGAGCGATACTATCAAAATTGCCAACCTTAATCATTCCACCAATGCTCTATGGAGTTCGCGTAGTACTGAATCAGTGGCTTGTATTCAGGATTAATCTGATAGCAATCATCCGCCTCAATAAGAAAATTTCTAGACTTGAGCAGAGCTAGACTTCTAGACAGCGTTCGCTGCCTCGGCTTTTCCTCAGCTTTCATAGCAGCACCCTTCTCTATCATCTCATCAATCAAAGTATCGCAATCGCCAAGAATCTCCAAGGAGGTCCTAGGTTTCTCACCAGAGCGCAGTAGTACAGC
>JAESUV010000265.1 GCA_016762975.1 Gammaproteobacteria bacterium
CTTCGAAGTTAGCGGAAACGGCGCCCCAGTGTGCTGGAGCCTCCTCTGGAGCTACCTCTGGCCAATCGGTCTGGGCTAAGGTGGGCATCGAAGCCACACTAAGCGCCAAAGCGCCAAGTGATAGGGCTATTCGTTGTTTTAGATTGAACATATGCAACTTACCTAGGTTATGAAATTAATTTTATGGGGTGCTGATTCTTATCGTGCGATAGAGTATTCCAGATTGCGGGGAATGATTCAAAAGGTGTTGTCACTCAATTGCCTCAATCTAGTGGTGCGGTAGTAAATCTGCGCCAAAGCGATTGACGCGATTGCCAGCGATTCCAATGATCGGGATCGGTGGCAATTGCCGACCAGCGCCGAGGCTAGCCTTCTTTCATGCAGCGCGGGTCGCTGTTCTGGATATTGGCGATAGTCTCGCGGTCGATTGGTAGCGGCGCGCAGCCATGGCCTGTGCCACAGATTAGGTCCCACTCGGGTGTTGCTAGCATGTGGCAGCCGAAGCAATTGCCGCCGAATTGGTTCACAACTTCAGTCGTGCCACGAACTGCGATCTCGGAACCGGCCTCGGATACAGTAAGCTCGAAAAATTCCCAGTCATTCGTCGCCTCATTCCAGCCAGCGTTGTGTTTGATCATCACCTCGCTAGGAACCAAAGAAATTACAGAGCCCGCTGGATAGTCTCCGCCGGTTTCCGAATTTGCAACGGCGAGGGTAGCGTCAAGATCGCCTAGCATATTGTCTACGAAGAAGGCGCCAGTCGATGATTTGGTCATCTCTGTTAGGCACTTAAATAGGTCCTCGGTTACTTCCAGCTGTTTGTCGGCATCTTGAGAATTACTTTGGCTTATAGCTGCTAGCGAGAAACAGAATAGTAGAGCCATCTTGATTGGCTTTAGTGAGTTTAGGGGCTTCATGAATTTCTCCAAGTATTGGTCAGACGTTTGTTCGACCTGCATGGTATTGGGTCTAGTCTAATCTTGCAAAGGAAACTGGCGGCGCAGGGTGGGGAACAAGCGACGGGGAATTGAGTGTGGACTCGGTGCCTCGCTACGCCTATTCTTGCTAAAAATAAGATGAGAATTTAGGGTGCCTCGGCATAGCTCAAAGGCCACAGCAGCCATAGAATTGTTCAGAGATACCCTCACTCACTGGGAGAATGTGCATGTCAAAGTTTACTTTTGTGTTTTTCATTCTGTCGATGTTGCTGACAGTCCAAGCCAATGCTCAGGTCGATGTCGACGATCTCTATGACCTCGTGGAGCATAACTACGCCGACAACGACGGTGTCAGTATTCACTATGTGAGCCTAGGCGAGGGCCCGCTGCTTATCTTCATTCATGGTTTCCCGAATCAATGGTATGACTGGCGCCATCAGATGGCCGCGTTAGCGGATGACTATCAGGTTGTCGCAATCTCGCTACGTGGCTACAACCGCAGCGACAAACCGCAGGGAGTGGAGAATTACCAATTACCGCATTTGACGTCTGATGTGCTGGCGGTCATGGATGACCTAGGAGAGCTGAGCGGCACTATAATTGGTCACGATTGGGGGGGCATTATTGCCTGGTCCTTCGCCGAGGCCTATCCAGAGAAGACCGAGAATCTAGTGATCTTTAACCGGCCTCATCCGCGTTCKCGYAAGCGCGAAATGGCACTCAATAATGAGCAGAAAGAGCGCAGCGCCTACATAGTAAGGTTTACTAATAGCGAGGGAGATCTTGGYGGCATGGACGCGGAGCGTCGTGCACGGAGTCACCAGGGCACGCYCTGGTACGAGCGTTATCTAGGTGCGTAYCAGCGRTCAAGCTACGAGGCTATGCTGAACTACTACCGGGCCTACTACCCGAAGCCACCTTGGATGGTGGACGAATCCCCAATCGTGCCACTTGAYGTTCCGGTGCTGGAGTTTCATGGCTTGGAAGACGGTGCCTATGTTAACGAGTCGCTCAATAACACYTGGGAATCTATGGGGCGTGACTTCACGCTGGTKACGYTGCCGGGGATTGGCCATAACTCACAGAACACGGGTGATATTCAGTTCGTTACTACCATGCTGCGCTCCTGGCTGGAGGTGCAGAAGAGCAGGTAGCAAGGACAGCGCCGGATGCGCTATAGACTACGCAGAATTTCTCGAGGCATTGATATTGCCATACAGTGAGCGCACGACCATCTTCTCAAAGTCTTCRATTCGTGGRTCGTTTTCATCGWYGCTTCTGAGTTCGTTGATTTTCATCAGGGCGAACTGCTGCGTTAYTAGAAGTGGCAGCACGATGCGCTCGCGTAGTTCGATGCTAAGCCTGGCTCGAGGATTTTCCTGCAACAGGAAGTCTTGATCGGCGACCTTCAAAATCATTTCATTGGTAAGCKCATGCTCCGCGTGAATCATCTTCCAGAAATCGCCGAAGCGTTCGTCCTCKCCCATATAACGGGTTAGATGAAAGTTGGTCTTGGCGAGRTTCTGCATGCCGTTGTCGATTAATGCGCGAAAGAAGCCCGAGTCTTTGTAGAGYTGGATACAGTTGCCGAGCTGCCCYGCATTTTCYTGCTCYGCTAGTGCKGTACCAAGGCCATARTAGCCGGGYACATTCTGTTTMAGYTGCGCCCAAGCTCCGACGAAYGGTATCGCTCGWAGATCCTCAAATTTCAATTCAGAGCTATTGCCCCTCTTCGCGGGCCGGCTGCCGATGTTTGTCATGTTGTAGTAGTTCAGCGTGCTCATCTCTTCCAGRTAAGGWAGAAACAACTCGTGTTGCTTCAAAGATTCGTATTTTTTCAGGCTTGCAGTGGCCAGYGACTCTACGAGACTGCTTTGATCATTGTTTATCTCTCTCTCGGAACGATCATAGAGGTTGTTTTCTAAGCCAGCTGCGAGCAGCAGGCTCAAGTTGTGTTGCGCCGCGGGTTTTACACCGTAGTTGGAGCTAATAGTCTGCCCCTGTACTGTCATCTGAATCTCGTTGCTTTCAATCTTCTTGCCCAGCGCGGCATAAAATAGATAGGCGTTGCCGCCACCGCGGGCCGTTGGGCCGCCTCGACCATCGAAGAATATGACTTCAATACCTGCTTCTCTGGACACGGCAGTTAGATCCTCTTTCGCCTTATAGATCGCCCAGTTTGCCATCAAGTAGCCGCCATCTTTTGTGCCATCGGAGAATCCCAGCATGATGGTTTGTCGATTGCCGCGATTGACGAGATGTTGTCGGTAAATCGGATTCGTATAAATGCTGCGCATGTACTCGCCGGCGTTATCCAGATCGTTAATCGATTCGAACAGGGGCACGATGTCGACGCTTAGGGTCTTGTCTTGCCAGCCACATAGTTGAAAAAACGCATAGACTCGCGCCATGTCAATCGGCCCATGGCAGTTGCTGATAATATAGCGATGGCATCCCTGCTCACCGTTGAGGGTTTGAATGTCATCAATTAGAGAGAACGAACCTACTGTATCCAACAATACTTCATCAATGATAGAAGGGGTGTCGACAGTGCCGGAAATGCTTAGCAATTTCTCTACCTGCTCTGTCTCGCTAAGATCATCCAAGCCTGTAAAAAGGGACGAATTCTCTTCAATGACTGCGTTGAATGCGCGAGTAATTACGCGGCTGTCCTGACGAATATCGAGGCTCGCGAAGTAGAAACCGAAGAGAGTTACCTTGCGCCTGAACGAGCGGAGCTTGTCTATGTACAGACCCTGATTATGCTCTATTAGGATAGTCTCAATTTCATCGAGACTCGCGATCAATGCTTCTGCGTCTAGCGTGTAGACAGGGTTGCTCTCGGACATCTCGTCATGCAGTTGCTTCTCTATGTCATCGAGAATGTCGTAGGTTCCCTTGAAAGTGAGGCGTCTCTTAAGCTCGCGAACATCGCGGTGATAACAACTCGCGATACTGTAGCGTAGCTTTGCGGCGACACGTCGCGTCGTGTCGATATTTACGAAGGGATTGCCATCGCGATCGCCGCCGGGCCAGAAGCCAATTGTCATGAGTTTTTTATTCTCAAGCACGGCGCTTTCATGCCGGCCCGCAAATTTGTCAATTATCTGTCCCATTACTGGGTAGAAGATGTTGCCTAGATACCAGCTGAGTAGCACAGCCTCATCATAGGGAGAGGGTTTGGTCTTGCGGGAGAACGGCGTGTTGCCTAACTGCTGCAGAAGATTTCGTACTTCAAAATTGTCATGGCGAGCAATAGCGCGCGTTAAGTCATTGATGATTGCGAGTACGGGGCCCGGGTAAAATTGTGTGGGGTGTGCGGTTAGAGTTACGCGTATGCCGAAATTTTTAAGTATCTCCGAGAATTTCTCTCCTAAGTTTTCCGACTCGACGTTATCAACTACCGTCTGCAAAATTTTGAGTTTGTCGACCTGATGCATCTTGCGATAGGCCGCGTCTTCAAGTGCGTCAACGAGTACTACCTGCCGTTCGACGTATTGAATGATTTTGAATAGGAAGTTATTTTTATCTGTGGGCGTAAAGTGCGGTTTGTGCAGGTCAAAAAATTCTTCGATGATTACATCTGGGCTCTTTCCGTCATCGAGGCCTTGCTGACAGGCGGCGTCTAACAACGGCAATAGTAGTCCAGTCTTTTCTACCGCATCAAGAGGTAGGGTGAGAAACAGGCCGTTGTAGAGTTGATAGTTTAGGCCAATTAGTTCTTCGAATTTAGTGGAGAGTGAATCGCTCATCGTTGTCCATTTTTAGTTAGTGCTTGGTTTTGAACAGGTTTCATTTTCGTTCGATTTGGCCGGGAAAAGTACTGCTGAGGGTGGGTAGCATTGATGATTAACGATGCTGTCGATAGACCAGTCAATCGAATAGATCAATCTCGACGATATTGGCCATTGCCGCATAGCCGGCATCATTGGGGTGTAAATTGTCCGTGGTAAACTCAGCAAGAATGCGGCTCGGGTTGGCGGGGTCTTGCACCGCCTTCTCAAAATCGATAACGCCATCGAACTCGCCGCCGCTGCGAATGAAGGCATTGATGTCCTGCCGCACGAGCTCTCCCGCAGGCGTGAAGTAGGCCGCGCCTTCATAGGGGGTGAGGGTAGCACCTATAACTTGTATTCCTTGCGCATGGGCTCTAGCTATGACCTGTCGATAGCCCGCGATGACTTCGGCGGCGGATATTAAATCGCCGCTGGGAGACATGCCGATGTCATTGATGCCT
>JAESUV010000266.1 GCA_016762975.1 Gammaproteobacteria bacterium
ACGAGCCTGCCGCGCTTTCTATTTGCCTTGGGCATAAGGGAGGTGGGCGAGGCGACGTCATTGCAGCTGGCTACGCATTTCGGCGTTTTGGACGGCATCATTGCCGCTGACCTGGATAGCCTAGTGCAAGTGCCGGATGTCGGGCCCATAATGGCAGAGCATATTCGGGTATTTTTTAGTAATAAGAGCAATGTCGCCCTTATTGAAAAGTTGCAGGGCAGTGGGGTGACATGGCCGCTCATAGAGGCTAGTTACGACGACTCGGCAAAGCCGTTGCTAGGCGAAACCTATGTCCTAACAGGAAGCCTCGAGAAAATGCCCAGAAACGAAGCGAAGGCAATGTTAATCGCTTTGGGAGCAAAGGTGGCTGGGAGCGTGTCGAAGAACACCTCTTGTGTTGTCGCTGGGCCCGGTGCCGGTTCAAAACTCGCGAAAGCGGAAGAATTAGGTATAAAAATCCTCGATGAAGAGGAATTTATTGTGCTTCTTGATGATCTAATAGCGTGAGTGTCAGGTTTCTCGACAGCTAAGTAGATAGCTAAGCAGACAGTTAAGCAGACAGTTAAGTAGACAGTAAAATAGGCGTTAATCCGTACACCATGAAATTTCACACGACAAAGATAGCCTGCCTGTCTCTGCTAGTCTCGCTACTGGCGGCTTGTGCTAGTTCGCCTCCAAAAAGTGTGGCGGACATCTGTGAGATTTTCGAGGATCGTAGAGGCTGGTATAACGCGGCGAAGAGGGCGGAGCAGCGGTGGGGTATTCCGGTATCGGTCAATATGGCGTTTATTTACCAAGAATCTGCATTTCAGTCTCGTGCAAAGCCGGCTAGAAACAAGTTTTTATGGATTTTCCCGGGCCGTCGCCCAAGTTCTGCCTACGGTTATGCGCAGGCTCTAGATGGAACCTGGCGGGAATATGAACAGAGATCGGGTAACAGTCGCGCCTCGCGTAGGAACTTTTCAGACGCCATTGATTTCGTCGCTTGGTACAACGCGAATTCTACGCGACTCAGTAATATCTCGAACAACAATGCGATGCATCTCTACTATGCCTACCATGAGGGCAACGGTGGTTATCAGCGCGCTACGTATCGAGACAAACAGTGGTTGATGGACGCGGCGGCTCGCGTGCAGGCGAATTCAAGCCGATTCGCAGGTCAGTTAGATGGATGTAGGCAAGAATTAGACAAGAGCTGGTTTCAGCGCCTCATTTCCTAGTAGACTCCCTTTCCGGTGGTGGATATCTCGATTACACGCGCTCGAGTTACATTAACGCTCGATCCTGGTTTGCTTCGGTGAGCTAGGTTTTGTGGAATTACAATTTATCAGACGTTACGAGTATTAATATGAGTTGGTGGGGAAAAGTAGTAGGCGGGACATTCGGCTTCATGATGGGTGGTCCCTTGGGCGCGGTCTTAGGTGCAGCGCTTGGTAATTATTTCGACGGAGGGCTAGAAGGCCTTTCACTGGACGATTCGCTCGGTCTTGGCGCTACTGAGCGCGTGCAGTCGGTATTCTTCACCACAACGTTCGCGCTGATGGGCTATGTCGCTAAGTCCGACGGCAAGGTTACTAAAGATGAAATAGCCATGGCAGAAAGAGTCATGGACCAGATGCGTCTGAATCCGCAGCAACGTAAAGTCGCTATTAACCTTTTTAACGAAGGAAAGAAGCCAGATTTTCCTGTACACGAGGTGCTCGCGCAGTTCAAACGGGAGAGCTACCGTCGAAGGAATTTAATACAGATATTTCTAGAGATTATTCTGGCTACTGCCTTCGCAGATGGCCGATTGGATGCTAGTGAGAAAACCCTGATAGAAGGAATTGCTCTCGATCTAGGTTATTCGAAGCTTGAGTTCAACGCATTGATTAGTCGCTTGTCGGGTCAGGCTCACTTCAATGATAGCGGGTCATCTAAAGAGAAGATTAAGGCGTCTTACGAACTGTTAGGCATTTCACCKAAGTGCAGTGATATGGATCTGAAGAAAGCCTATAGAAGGCAGATGAACCAACACCACCCCGACAAGYTGGTGGCAAAAGGCTTGCCAGAGGAGATGATCGATATYGCGACTGAAAAGACGCAAGCGATTAAGGCCGCCTACGATCTAATCAAAGARCAGCGATRAAAACACTACCGGAACGTATTATTGATATCGTTTAGYGCYTTGCTGCCGGGGCACAGTTCTTGATCACCGAGGCTGTTCAGAGGCCTGTCCACAGTCTCCTGTARTTCATGTAGATCAGACGAAGACTGGTTGATATAGAGTAGGCCGGTTGCAATCTTGCCTTGCTTCTTATACTCATTGATATGATGCAATGCGTTCTCTTTATCCGATGGGTCGTAGTCATTGCTTGTCTTGTGCAGGTGGATAGCTGAACCGTCGTGCAGCGTTATTTCTTTTTCCTTTCCTGCTCCGTAGCTCGTCGTAATTTCCTCGCGCATTGGCACGAAGTCTATTTCACTCAGAGCGACGTAATTTTCCCAGGTGTTTTTATATCCATGGGTCGAAAAATCTGTGTTATTGAACGTAACGCAGGGCGAGATCACGTCGATGAACGCGAAACCTTTATGCGAAAGGCCAGCTTGCAGCAAGGGGATGAGTTGTTTCTTGTCCCCGGAGAAGCTGCGTGCAACGAAGCTTGCRCCCAGCTCGATTGCRAGCGTAGCCATGTCGATATTGTCGAACTGACTTTCTTCGCCTGACTTCGTTCGCGAGCCAAGATCTGCCGTGGCAGAAAGCTGRCCCTTGGTMAGGCCATARGTGCCRTTGTTTGCGACGATATACAGCATGTTTATRCGGCGCCGGACGATATGGCAGAATTGGCCAAGRCCGATAGATGCGCTGTCGCCATCGCCTGAWACTCCAAYGTARTAGAGTTCCTTGTTGGCGATATTGGCGCCGGTCGCRACCGATGGCATGCGGCCGTGYACGGAATTAAAYCCATGTGCTTTGCTGAGAAAGTAGGAAGGTATTTTTGAAGAGCAACCGATACCGGAAATCTTAGCAACCCTATGCGGCTCTAGAGACATTTCGGCAGCGGCCTGAATGATGGCTGCACTAATTGAATCGTGCCCGCAACCGCCGCAGAGAGTAGTCAGAGTTCCTTCGTAGTCTCTGCGAGTGAGACCAATATCATTGGTCTGCATTTGCGGGTGTTTGAATTTTGGTTTACTTATATAAGTCATAATTGTTGCCGTTTTACGCGGAAACTTCTCCGCTCACATTCATATCATGCATGGGGCTTATAGCTAGAGTGGGGATAGACCTGATTAGAGGCTCCCCATGATGGATTTTTCGATGTGTTGCGCGGTAATTAAGGCGCCATCGTAGCTGAGAATCGAGTGCATCTTTTCTTCGTGAATATTGCATTCGATCTTAAGCAGRCTTTTCAGCTGTGCGTCGCGATTCTGCTCAATTACATAATTGAGCTSGTGTGCGTCAAAGAATTCCGTGACACAGTCGTGGAAGGGGAATGCTCGGATACGCATCGTATCTAGCGCRATGCCTTGCTTTGCCAAGTTGTCTARAACTTCATTGATGGCGCTAATTGTAGTGCCGATGAAGACCAAGCCYAATTTGTTAGAMGYGGGCTTGGAAAATTCWGGTTCAGGAAGRTAGTTCAAGGCGGTCTTCATTTTCAGCGTCAATCTATCCATCAYCTCMGCGTASACGGAGCCATCYTCTGTGTAGGCGGCRTAGGCGTCATGAGAGCTGCCGCGAGTAAAGTAACTACCCTTATGCGGATGGGTGCCGGGATAGGTGCGATAAGKTATRCCGTCGCCGTCAGAATCGAGATAGCGGCCATACTTTTCAATTTCGTCCAGTTGCTCTGCGTTTAAYACCTTGCCTCTATCGTAGCGGCTTTCGTCATCCCAGTTTAAGGGTTCGCAGATTTGTTCGTTCATGCCCAGYTCYARGTCGCTCATGACTAWCACCGGAGAYTGAATTCGATCTGCAATRTCGAACGCACTTGCCGCRTAGTCGAAACACTCGCTAGGATTTGCGGGAAACAAGAGYACATGTTTGGTGTCGCCATGAGAGGCGTAGGCACAGCAAAGTAGATCGCCCTGTTGTGARCGTGTTGGCATRCCGGTAGAGGGGCCAACTCGCTGAACRTTAAAGACGACGATCGGCACYTCAGAGAAATAGGCGAGCCCGAGAAATTCTTGCATCAAAGAGATGCCTGGGCCACTGGTTGCAGTGAATGCGCGAGCGCCATTCCAGCCAGCGCCAATTGCTATGCCTATCGCGGCGAGTTCATCCTCGGCCTGCACGATAGAGTATTTTTTCTTGCCGGTGCCAGCATCGATGCGCAAACGTTTGCAGTACTTCGCGAAGCTATCTATTACTGATGTTGATGGAGTCAGCGGATACCAAGCGGCAACAGTCGCGCCACCATAGACGCTGCCTAGGCCYGTGGCGGTATTTCCGTCCATCAAAATTTTGCCTTTRTTCTTGTCGCTTTTTTCCAGCCGTAGACTGAGCGGGCAATTGAAATTRTCGCTCGCGTATTGGTAGCCGAGTTCCAGTGCGTGRATATTCGGCAAGATGAGCTTTTCTTTTCCGCGAAATTGCTCACTTACCAGTTCSGTTAGCACTTTGAAGTCGATGTYGAGAAACGCAGAGAGAGCRCCGATGTAGACAATRTTTTTGAACAGTTGTCGCTGSGYWGGTTTMTCGAAYTCTTGCAGGCAAATATCCTTAAGAGGGATTGGAAGATAGYTTACATCGTCACGCAGTAATTCATTTGCCAAAACTTTYGAGGAGTCGTACAAGACATAGCCGCCAGGRACYACTGAGGCGATGTCCTTGCCGATAGTCTGCTCGTTCATGGCGACGATGAGGTCGACACCCTCGCGTCGTCCTAAATAGCCGTTCTCGTTAATCCTCACCTCAAACCAAGTGGGTAGCCCCTGGATGTTGGAGGGGAAGATGTTGTGCGGGCTAATGGGAATTCCCATACGAAACACCGCCTTTGCGAACATGCCGTTTGCACTCGCTGAGCCGGAGCCATTTACGTTGGCAAATTTGACGACGAAATCATTGACCTTGGTTAGGCCGGCAACCTTGGAGGTTTGAATTAACTCTGACATGCGTTTTCCGCTTTGGCCGTGTTGAATAGGTATTTGTGCAT
>JAESUV010000028.1 GCA_016762975.1 Gammaproteobacteria bacterium
ATCTGCATCGGGATGCAACTCGACAGATTCCACTAGACCCACGACTATGCCGCTGCATTGACGTGCAACCGGTGTTGCACCATCGACCTCGAGGCCGGCCATGGTGAGTTCGTCGATTAGTTGCTGTGTTTCAAGGTCTGGGCTTACCCATTCTCGAAGCCATTGTTCGCTGAATATCATTGCTTAGGTCAACACTTTGGAATTACTTGTTAATTGAACTGTTGTAAAAATCTAAGATCGTTCTCGAAATAGGTTCGCAGATCTCCTACGCCGTAACGCAGCATCGCCAGTCGTTCGACACCCATGCCAAATGCGAAGCCATTGTATTTTTCGGTGTCGATATTCGACATCTCAAGCACTCTTGGGTGCACCATCCCACAACCCATGACTTCCAACCAACCGGTGTGACCGCAGATTCTGCAACCCTTTCCAGCGCAGCTGACACAACCCATATCAACTTCGGCAGACGGCTCCGTGAACGGAAAATAAGAAGGGCGGAAACGCACCGGCATATCCTCTTCGAAATAGGCATGCAGAAAGTCTATCACTGTGCCTTTCAGGTCAGCGAAACTTACATTTTCATCAATTAGCAAACCTTCTACCTGATGAAACATCGGTGTATGTGTCAGGTCTGAATCACAGCGATAAACACGACCTGGGCAGATCATTCTAAATGGCGGCTTGCCACCTTCCATGACTCTGATCTGCACGGGCGACGTATGAGTCCGAAGGACAGTGCCAGGACTCACATAAAACGTATCGTGCATCGCGCGAGCTGGATGGTGGCTTGGAATATTTAACGCTTCGAAGTTGTGATAGTCATCTTCTATCTCTGGGCCTTCAGCGACATCGTATCCGCTAGTTTCGAAGATTGAAGTAATGCGATCTATGGTAATCGTAATTGGATGTAGGCCGCCCTGACTCTGACGCCTACCCGGAAGCGTTACATCGATAGCCTCGCTACTCAACTGCGCATTAAGGCTTTCTTCTATCAGAACGTTCTTTCGCGCCTCTATAGCTTGCTGGACCTCGGTTTTTGCGGCATTAATACGTCCGCCAGCTGCCGGGCGCTCTTCGGCAGGTAATTGACCGAGCGATTTTAATAGCGCAGTCAGTGTCCCTTTCTTTCCTAAATAATGGACACGCAAAGACTCCAGCGATTTTTCATCACTAGAGTCTTTGATGACTTGCAGGGCTTCTGCAAGTAAGGAGTTAGGATCTGCCATGAGCCACTTACCCAAGAAGAGTTAGGCGGCGAGGCTAGCTTTTGCCTGATCTACAACTGCATTAAATGCAGGCTTGTCATGTACCGCTAGGTCTGACAAAACACGRCGATCGACTTCGATATTCGCTTTCTTMAGYCCAGCRATAAGCTGGCTGTAGTTCATACCATTCACGCGTGCCTGCGCATTGATGCGCGTAATCCACAGCGCTCTRAARACACGCTTCTTRACRCGYCTRTCRCGGTAGGCGTATTGSCCYGCTTTAGTAACTGCYTGGGTAGCAACACGRWAGATACGGCTTCGTGCGCCGTARTAACCTTTTGCYTTCTTTAATACTTTCTTGTGACGYCGATTTGCTGTGACGCCGCGTTTTACTCGAGCCATKYTARATTCTCCTNGWTWAATTTKWTRATTAGACKTYGCGYAGCATGCGTTTAAYTGCTGGYAWATYGWCWGCATGYACRGSASTAGTSCCRCGYARCTGTCGCTTTCGCTTSGTCGTCATYTTAGTCAGGATATGACTCTTGTARGCGCTCTTGCGCTTGTAACCGGAGGCAGTTTTCTTAAACCGCTTCGCAGCACCACTGTGGGTTTTTAATTTTCCAGCCATTACATATAACTCCGCATTTGCTCCAATGTTTATCAGTAACTATTGGATGCTTTTAATAAATACCTAACAATCGAAGAGGCCAGCCTCCAATGAACTACTCGGATCATCGATTAGATGATTGGAGGCTGACCCTTACTCTCGTTAGCGCTTTTTGACCGGTGCCAAAACCATAATGATTTGCCGGCCTTCCATCTTGGGCTCCTGCTCTACGGTGCCGTATTCGACAAGATCGTCTTTGATCCTGCCAACTAGCTCCATACCAAGATGTTGATGGGCCATTTCCCGGCCGCGGAATCTAAGCGATACCTTGGCCTTGTCCCCATCTTCTAGGAAACGTATCAGGTTGCGTAGTTTTACCTGATAATCTCCAATTTCCGTCCCTGGTCGAAATTTAATCTCTTTAACTTGAGTTCGCCGCTGCTTCTTCTTATTAGCAGCCTTTTCCTTCTTGAGGTCGAATACGTGCTTGCCGTAGTCCATGAGCTTGCAGACTTGCGGGTCCGCATCAGGTGCTATAAGTACCAAATCAAGCTTGGCTTCGGCTGCTTCTGCCCTCGCTTCCTCTAATGATTTAATACCGAGTTGTTCTCCGGCCTCACCGACTAGGCGAACCTCTTCGGCGGTGATAAATTCATTAATGATGGGCTTTTTAGAACTGCTCCTCATGATATGCGCGAACGCTTATTCCTCGTATTCAATGTCATTAAAATTCTCTGTTGTTTGCTACGCGTTACGGCCAAGTTGAGCGATGTCCTGATCTAAGAGCTTACAAAACTCATCGAATGTCATCGCTCCCAAGTCCTCACCACCGCGCTTGCGCACTGCCACAGTACCGTTTTCTACCTCTTTATCTCCAACAACTAGGAGATACGGAATCTTCTGTAAAGTGTGCTCGCGGATTTTAAAGCCGATCTTCTCATTTCTCAAGTCCGCAGACGCTCTAAACCCTTTATTTTTCAAGGATTCTTCGAATTTCCGGCAATAATCGTTCTGTTTGTCCGTTATATTCAAAATCATGGCCTGTTCTGGTGCCAACCAAGCAGGCATAGCACCGGCATAGTGCTCGATCAGAATGCCAATAAAGCGTTCAAAAGAGCCCAATACTGCTCTGTGCAGCATGACAGGCTCCTGCTTGCTGTTATCTTCTGCTATATAGTGTGCACCGAGGCGGCCGGGAGTACTGAAATCGACTTGAATAGTTCCGCATTGCTGCACCCTACCCATACAATCCTTCAGCGAGCATTCAATCTTAGGGCCATAGAACGCCCCCTCTCCTGGCACTAATTCCCAAGGCAAGCCCGTAGCATTTAGCGCGTCCTTGAGAGACTGCTCTGACTTGTCCCAAACTTCGTCTGAACCGACACGTTTTTCAGGCCGAGTTGAAAGCCTGAGAATCACCTCATCAAATCCGAAATCTTTGTACACCGCGAATAACAGTGTCATGAAATCTGCAACTTCTGCCTGAATTTGCTCTTCAGTACAGAAGATATGGCCGTCGTCCTGAACGAAGCTACGCACACGCATAAGGCCGTGCATGCTGCCAGAAGGCTCATAGCGGTGACAAGATCCAAACTCCGCGAGACGTAGCGGTAAGTCGCGATAGCTCTTCAAGCCCTGATTAAAAACTTGAATATGGCAGGGGCAGTTCATCGGCTTGATTGCATACATGCGATTCTCGGACTCGACGCTAAACATCTCATCAGCGAATTTCGAGGCGTGTCCTGATTTTTCCCACAAGGAGTAATCGACTAACTGCGGTGTATTAATTTCTTTGTAGTTGTTCTTATCCTGAACTTCTCGCATATAGCGCTGGACGGTCAGATAGATCGACCAACCCTTGGGATGCCAGAACGCCATGCCAGGTGCTTCTTCCTGGAAGTGAAAGAGATCCAGGTGCTTGCCCAGTTTGCGGTGGTCGCGCTTCTCGGCTTCTTCTATGCGCTGCAAAAATAGCTTTAAATCTTTCTTCGAACCCCAGGCAGTTCCATGGATTCTCTGCAGCATCTCGTTGCTGGCATCGCCGCGCCAATAAGCGCCAGCCACCGAGGTGAGCTTGAATGCCTTTAAGGAAGAAGTAGTCGGTACGTGAGGCCCACGGCAGAGGTCGATAAACTCGCCCTGGCGATAGAACGACAGATCCTCATCGCCCGGAATAGATTCGATGATCTGAACTTTGTATGTCTCGCCCATCCCATTAAACATCGCAACCGCATCGTCGCGACTCATAACGGAGCGCTCTACAGTGAGGTTCTCTTTAACGATCTCCCCCATGACCTTCTCTATGGCCTGCAAATCTTCAGGAGTAAACGCACGCGAGAAGGCGAAATCGTAGAAGAAACCGTCTTCAATTACTGGGCCGATAGTCACTTGAGCTTTTGGAAACAAACGCTGCACGGCCTGAGCCATCAAATGCGCACAGGAATGGCGGATAACTTCTAGGCCATCGCTATCCCGCTCAGTAATGATTGCCAAATTAGCGTCACTGGAGATAACAGTAGAAGAATCGACGAGCACTCCGTCCACACGCCCCGCCAGGGCCGCTTTTGCTAGTCCCGGGCCAATCGATTCGGCAACTTCCATTACAGTAACCGGGTTCTCGTACTCCCGTGCACTGCCATCTGGTAGGGTAATTTTCAACATCTTGCGTCCAATAGAAAAGAGGAGAGGAGACCTCCCGCGTCAACATAACCCTTGGTTAGATAAAAGGAGAGGAGCCCTCCCGCGTCACCATGACCATTGGTTAGATAAAATGAAATCCTCAGAACCACCGTGACCACGGATGAAATCAAAGGATATCGTCCAATCTACTAAAATATTTCGTTCGATTATTTGTACTAACTAACCCCTAACGATTGGTAGGCACGGACGGATTCGAACCGTCGACATCTGCCATGTCATGACAGCGCTCTAACCAGCTGAGCTACGCGCCTATTTCACCGAATAGAAAGGACTGGCGATTATACGGAATCACGGGGCAATGTGTCGATGGCTTTGTGTCACTATTGTAGCAAAATACGCATTTAAGTTATTGCTTTAACAGTTGATTCTTCAGCTGCGCTATTTTATCCCTAGTATCTGCCGCTTCCTCGAATTCGAGATTCTTGGCTTGCTCGTACATTTTCGATTCTAGCAGGCTGATTTCCTTGGTAACGGCCACCGGATCATTGAAATCGATACGCGAAAAAGCGCCTCCCTTCTCCGCTGGCCCCTTATCTTTCCTTCGCACCCTGTTTGTTGAACTCGCATAGGCCCCTTCCATAATATCTAACACCTTGGTCTTAACGCCCACGGGTGTGATGTTATGCTCCTTGTTGTATTCGAGCTGCACGTTACGACGTCGCTCCGACTCCCCGATAGCGCGCTCCATCGAACCTGTCACTCGGTCAGCATAGAGAATTGCCCTACCGTTGAGGTTTCGAGCGGCTCTGCCTATAGTCTGAATGAGGGACCGCTCAGAGCGAAGAAAGCCCTCCTTGTCGGCATCGAGGATGGCTACTAGCGATACTTCGGGAATATCTAGGCCTTCTCTCAGCAGATTAATTCCTACCAATACGTCAAAGTGACCTAAACGCAGGTCACGCAATATCTCCGAGCGCTCAACTGTCTCTATATCTGAATGCAAATACCTAACTCGCACAGCGTGTTCGGCAAGGTAGTCGGTGAGATCCTCAGCCATCCGTTTCGTTAACACCGTAACCAGCGAGCGCTCCCCTTTCGCTGCTACCTGACGCACCTCGGAGAGCAAGTCATCTACCTGAGTAACCGCGGGACGCACCTCTAACTCCGGATCAATTAAACCGGTTGGCCTTACTACCTGCTCCACCCTGTTCCCTTCATGCTCCTCTTCGTAGACGCCAGGTGTCGCCGACACATAGATGATCTGTGGTGTCAGCTGCTCCCATTCCTCGAAGCGTAGCGGCCGATTATCGAGAGCCGAAGGCAGGCGGAAACCGTACTCCACGAGCGTCTCTTTTCTTGATCTATCACCCTTGTACATTGCGCCGAGCTGCGGGATCGAGACATGTGACTCATCAGCGATGACCAATGCTTCACTTGGCAGGTAATCATAGAGAGTCGGAGGCGGTGCGCCCACGCCTCTTCCGGATAAGTAGCGGGAATAGTTTTCAATACCTGTGCAGTAGCCCAACTCCTGAATCATCTCCAGGTCGAACTTTGTGCGTTGCTCTAACCTTTGTGCCTCTACAAGACGGTTGTTGCTGCGCAGTTCTTGCAAGCGCTCCTTTAACTCAATTTTAATATCATCGAGCGTACCCAGCAGCGTTTCCCTAGGCGTCACATAGTGAGACTTTGGAAACACCGTCAGTCGCGGCACCTCTTTGATCTGCTTTCCCGTCAAGGGGTCGAAGAAAGAGAGCTTCTCTATCTCATCGTCGAAAAGCTCTATTCGAATGGCATCGCGTTCGGATTCCGCCGGATAGATATCGATCACATCACCTCGAACCCGATAAGTCGCTCGCCGCAATTCCATGTCGTTGCGCGTGTATTGCAGATCTGTGAGCCGTTTGATCAGATTGCGCTGATCTATCTTTTCACCGCGATCAAGGTGAACCACCATTTTCAAGTAAGAATTCGGATCGCCTAGACCATAGATTGCGGAGACTGTAGCCACCACCACTACATCTTCTCTCTCAAGTAGGGCCTTAGTCGCAGAAAGCCTCATTTGCTCAATATGATCGTTGATCGAGGCATCTTTCTCTATGTAGACATCAGACGAGGGCACATAAGCCTCTGGCTGGTAGTAGTCGTAATAGGATACGAAGTACTCGACCGCGTTTTTTGGAAAGAACTCTTTAAATTCACCGTAGAGTTGCGCGGCAAGCGTTTTATTGGGGGCCATAACCAGAGTTGGGCGCTGCATGTGTTCGATGACATTGGCGATGGTGAAGGTTTTTCCAGACCCCGTCACACCTAGCAAGGTCTGAGCATGCAAGCCGTCCTCCAAGCCCTCTATGAGGCCGGCTATGGCTTCTGGTTGGTGGCCTGCAGGCTTGAAATTTGAGTGAAGCTTAAACTGACTTGCCATTGAGAGTTTCCGACTAAAGCTAAACCCGTAAGACTACAACAGCCTCTGAGATTAAAACAGATGAGTACTTGGCTGTCCGTGAGTATTGACCAAGCCAGTTTTTCTCATTAGTATACGCGCGGTTCGTAGCTATACTCGTATCAGCATCGATATAGCGCGAACAGATGATGCCCAATAGCTCAATGGTAGAGTAGGTGACTGTTAATCACTTGGTTCCAAGTTCGAGTCTTGGTTGGGCAGCCAAACAAAAACCCGTGTAGCCCAGCAGCTACGCGGGTTTTCTCTTTCTGAGTCCCTCCTCCTTTCGCAGCAACAGTGCCAATTTCTTACACCAGTTAGAAAATTCAACAAAACTTGTGTCCGCTATTAAGAAGCAAATAATTTTATGCTGATGCAACCCGCCTGCCGCTTAACGGCTAGCATTCCTATAATTTGGCTTATTGAAATGTTTTTTTTGAAGAGCGATGCACCCTGCACGGCTCACTAAACGAGAAAAAGAACAAAACCACAGCATCAGGTGCGCAAAAAACTGAACTAAACAAGTCCAAAATTAAACCGGACAGCGAGAGATCGCTTGGTATTGTTAAAGGGGTTCTGTGTTCGAAATGTCGGCTTGCCCGACTGGCTATTCGGACAAGCGGCAACACTAATAAGCTCCGCAGTCAGAAGAAGCCTATAAGATGAAAGTATTGCTATACCTGATTGGGGATACTTGAGGCATGTTGATTCTTTTTAACGAGAGCTAGGCCCATAAACCCAAGAACTAGCAGTAAGAACGCGCTCGGCTCAGGAACAGCAGCGCCTCCGGGTGAGAATGCCGTTAACACACGAATATAATCCCCAGGGCTAGCGGCGCCCCAGTTAACGGACACCGTGTCCCCTGTAACCGAGATAATCTTGTCAGAGCCTTCTAATCCTCTCAAACCGGGGTTAAGGTAATTAACACCTGTATTTGCCAAATAATCACTAGCAGCTAGGGTTCCCGTTGCGGTAATTACGCCTAAAATAACCGCATCAAACTGTACAAATGCTTGAATCGATTGAAAGGGACCTGGATCGAAAAACACATAGTGACTGGCAACAATGGTGCCGCCGACGATTGTGCCACCCACATGCCCACCAGCCGTTGACTCGCCAACACCGTAGTCATAACTCAAAGACCCAGTGGTAATGGCATTCTGGCTCTCGTTGAATACATAAAAATTGGGAGACTGAAATGTATTGTCGCCTACGCTGTTCGCTGCACCAAATGGATTACCGAGAGGTACGCCCAATTCAACAAACGTACCACCTGCGGCTAACGCAGAACCTCCAGTTACGCCCCCAGTGATAACATCTGCCTGTGCGGTCGTAGCAGACAAGCTAAATAGTAGTGCCGCTGACATGAATGTAATTTTTTTCGCTATGCTCATCTCGGCCCAGCTCCCAAGTTTGTAAAAATAGTTTCAACTGCATTAAGCTTTCGTGCCTAATAAAGAAGCAAGAACTGTACCCAATAAGATTAATTGAATGGTATCAATGAATTAGGAATTATCGGTTTTTAGAATTTGCTACGACTGTAAGAAAAACTGACACCTAGCAATAGAATCAACAAAAAGTAATACGCTGACTGGTCAACTTCCTAATCAACACAGCTAATAGGCGCACTCTTCTAAAGATCGAATTTATTGGGCTCAACTTGCGGTGAAAGAGAATAGCCCAAGGTTAAGCTCTGCTTTTCCTTTCCGTGAATGCGCCACCGCTCACCCAAACTAATTCGAATGTTAGAATCCCTGCTAGACAACTATTACTACCGCCTAGTTCAACTTTTTTTACTCAGTAAATAATCGTGTTGTTTCTTATCTCCGAGGGCGATTCACCTGTGGTTAAGCCTAGCCGAATTAATGTATAGTTAGCGGCTCAAAAATTCAGGCACGTCCGCTACACTTGGAGGCACTCTATGCGAAAAACCTTACTGTCACTACTACTCACCATCCCGCTTATGATGAGTTCACTAGCAACGGCTCAAGACAACCCAATCGTTGTACTGGAAACCAATAAAGGCACTATCAAGATAGAGCTTTGGGCAGACAAAGCTCCCCTGTCCGTTGAAAATTTCTTAGCCTATACAGACAATAACTACTTCGATGGCCTGATCTTCCATCGGGTTATCCCAGGCTTCATGGCTCAGGGTGGCGGCTTTGATACCGACATGGTGCAGAAATCTACCTATGACTCAATTAAGAACGAAGCCTCAGCTTCAGTACCGAATAACCGTGGCACGCTTGCGATGGCAAGAACAAATGTCGTCGACAGCGCTACCTCTCAATTTTTTATCAACCTCGTAGACAATGACTTCCTAAATCACACCGATGAGACATCGCGTGGTTTCGGTTATGCTGTTTTCGGCGAAGTTGTAGAAGGAATGGATGTGGTTGATACGATTGCAGCTGTAGAGACAGGAACGACTAAAGGTTATCAGAACGTGCCAACTGAGCCGGTGATTATCATTTCAGTAAAACGCCAGTAAGCTTTACTTTCCTATCAATAAAAAGCCCAAATTCAACCCTCTTGTTTGAGGAGTTGGATTCGGGCTTTTTCGATTCTGGCGCTCTAAGCTGCTAACTTCCTAGTTAACTCTGCGCTTGCTAATTTTGGGAATCAGTCAGTCTTTAAACAGAGGCGTGATTTTTTGACCCTGACCGGAGGACAGAGCAAATTGTTCTTCTCGCTCTTCCCATTGCGGATCGCTAACCTCGTCTTTTGGCTCGAATCCAACTACCGCTTCCATGAGTAGTTTTCGAATTTCTTTCAGATCAATCTGCTTGCAGGCAAGCTCTAACTTACTCAGCAGAACTTCCAATTCATTCCAGGATAAGGTTTCTTCCTTTGCACGCATAATCTTTGGATGCTCAGTACCTGTAACCGACTCGCCAATCAATAGCTCTTCATAGAGCTTCTCACCAGGTCGCAGCCCCGTGTATTCGATAGCTATGTCTCCTCGATAGGAGTTTTCATCTCTTACCTCAAAACCCATCAAGTGAACCATCTTCTTCGCTAAGTCGATAATCTTTATCGGTTCATGCATATCGAGTACAAACACATCACCACCGGTTGCCATTGATCCAGCCTGAATCACCAGCTGCGCGGCCTCTTGCACCGTCATGAAATAGCGGGTTACCTCTGGATGCGTAACAGTCACCGGCCCGCCCATACTGATTTGTCGCCGAAACAACGGCACTACAGACCCTGAAGAACCTAGCACGTTACCAAAACGCACCATACTGAATTTCGTACCACTGTCACGTGCCGCCAAAGCCTGCAATACCTGCTCAGCGAATCGCTTGGTGGCTCCCATAAAATTCGTCGGCCGCACCGCCTTATCTGTTGAAATCAGAACAAAGTTTTTAACCTTAAACTTCTCGGCCGCCTGCGCCGAGACTAAGGTGCCAAATATATTATTTTGCACACCCTCCACGACGTTTTTCTCTACCATCGGTACTTGCTTATAGGCCGCTACGTGATAAACGGTATCGACCTTGAAGCTCCTAATCACATTTTCCATCTGCAGCTTATTTCCAACTGAGCCCAGCAAGGAGACTATCTCTATGCTCTCGCCGCCTTCTATGCTTTGCAGTTTATCTAAGAGTTCCGCCTCTAATTTGTAGAGCCCGAATTCGAATGTATCTAGCAGGACTAACCTTGATGGGTTAATCGCTATGATCTGGCGACATAACTCCGAGCCTATTGAACCGCCCGCTCCAGTTACCATAACCGATTGACCTGTTATGCAGGCACCCAGTAATTCCGGGTTAGGAGGAACAATATCACGCCCTAGAAGGTCCTCAATATCGATCTCACGAATGTCATCGACACCCATCTTTCCAGAAACCATATCAAACAGGTCGGGAACCGTTTTTACATGCACAGGGTGATGTTCCAAGCGATTCAAGATTTCCTTTCTCTCGCCGTGTGTTGCCGAAGGTATTGCCAAAAATATCTGGCGAACAGAGAAACCCTCTATAAGCTCATACAAGGAATTAGGACTATAGACACGGATGCCGTGCACGGTATTGCCGATCATGTTGTGACTGTCATCAACGAATGCGACCGGCAGGTATTGATCGCCGTTCTGCAGAGCAACGAGAAGCTGCATACCGGAACTACCAGCACCGTAAATAATTACTGGCTCTTTCGGCCTAAAATTTTGGATAAGGCTCTGCAATAAAACCTTGGCAAAAAATCTAGTGCCGCCGATTAACAGCACGGCAATCATCCAAAAGATTGGTAGGATCGATAAATCTGAAGATTCTGGGGTTTTCGCAAAAAAATAGGAAGCAGCAAGCAGGCAACTTGCAGCCGTCACGCCCTGCAAGATTAAAAATCCACTTTGCAAACCCATATACAGGACTAGCGCCCGGTAAAGGCCAATACGTATGAAGACTAGAATGCTTACCGTTGTTGCAAGAGAAAGATAAAAGTAGAATCGCTGATCTTCAGCGAAGAAGTCCTTCCCAAGCAATACAAATGAGAACGCCAATGCTAGCACTATCATCAGCGCATCGGCGATCATCATTACGATTTGCTTCACAGAGCGTGATAATGGAATCGTATACAGGTTCATGGCATTCCCCCTTTATCCTTCAATCGTCAAATCAGCTGTCCTGCGATTCGCTGAGTACTTATTGCGTCTAAAGTGAGAAATTCTCACTTCCTGCACCGAAGCGCTTCGCAAGCAGCAACAACGGAATCAGGCCTATTACCGCTATGACCAACCCTATTTGGGGGTACTGCATGGACAGCCAAGCCATCGGCCCCAGCCAAAAAAGGTTTATCAAAATAATTGTTACCGTTACTTTCGCGTGACTCTTGTAGTGTCTCGCTGCGTTTTGATAGGCGTGAGAGGCGTGTCCTTCGTGCCAACGCTGCTTGTTCATGATGCGAACAAACAAAGTGAAGGTGGCATCTACGATAAATACGCCCAGCAACAAGACCCAAGCCCATACTGTCATGCTGCCATGCTGCAGAGATAACAGCGCCATCACCCCAAGGGTAAATCCAATAAAGCTGCTACCTACATCGCCCATAAATATCTTGGCTGGCGCCCAATTCCAAAGCAGGAATCCTCCCGTGGCGGCAGCAAAACTTGCAAAGATCAGAGTTAAAACGGTATCGCTGTTTAAAACAATTAGCAATGACACGAAGCTTACAGCGATTAACTCTGTCGCTGCAATGCCATCTATCCCATCCATAAAATTATAAAGGTTTAGCAGCCAGACCAAGGCAAATATTGCCAACACATTCAGCAGCATTGATTCAGGGAAGCTGAAGAGACCAAAATCTATTGCAGGCACATTGCCCAGACAATATACAACATAAGTAGATGCTAGGAATTGTGCCGGGATACGCCAACGTACATCCAGGTGCTTCATATCATCCACGATACCAATACACGCGATCACAATTGCGGCCATAAAGGCCGCAAATTCATTTGCAGGGATTTGCTCAGTGAAATAGCCGTAACTAATAACGAATAGAATTAACGCAACTATCGAAACCCCTCCTCCGACCGGAACTGGTGTCGAATGAGCGCTTCTGGAGACAGGGACAGCCATGAGCTGGAATTCTTGCGCTACCCAGCGAAACAAGCCCGTTAGGATTGCAGAGCCGAGAAACAGTAGACTACATAACAGCAATAACGACATCAAATTCAAGCCTGTCGGCAACCAATGTGGAATCGCTATTATAACGAGCTTTTAGAAAAATTCAGTATTAAAATCAGGCACTTTCAATACATAGTGAAAGTGCCTTATCGAGCATGGCATCGAATAAATACGGACTATTTATTGACTACTATTATACGCTGCCTATTCTTTTCAATCGTCGCAGCGCCGATGCCTTTTACGTCGGCCAGCTCTTCCACTGAATGAAAGCTGCCAAACATTTCACGGTAGGCGACAATTTCCTGCGCCTTTATCAGACCAACGCCATCCAACGCGGCAGCAATTGCAGCTGCATTGGCGCTATTAATATCCAACATTTGAATTTGCTGCGTGCTATCAGGCTGAGCTTCAACCGCTAGGCCAACTGTTGAGAATGCCAACAGGACAGCGATTACCGCCAATCTAGGAATGGCTAGTCTAATCATAGTAATTTCCTTATCGCTAAAATTAACAAACAAAAGTTACGAGAGTTAAATAAAAACAGTCTTGGCTGTTTTCTATAGCTTAGTAAAGAAATTAACAAACGCCAGCTATGGCTGAATTAAATTCCAATAGAGCCTCAAAGGGTGAGTCTGCTTGGGTAATAGGTCGGCCAATAACGAGATAGTTACTCCCGCTACGCACCGCTTCGGCAGGGCCGAGAACGCGCTTCTGATCACCGACAGCATCAGTTGCGCGGCGAATGCCTGGCGTTACCAGACAGAACTCCTCTGGCAGTTGCGCCCTTAACAGATGCGTTTCCGCAGCAGAACAGACAACCCCATCTAGCCCCGCATCTCGGGTAAGAAAGGCCAGCTTGCTCACCTGTTCTTCCGGACTGCAGTCGATACCTATCTGGTTTAGATCAGCCTCGGCGAGGCTGGTCAATACGGTGACCGCGATAAGCTTTGGTCGCTGACTACCAAATTCGAGCAAGGCCTCTCTCGCCGCCTCCATCATAGCTTGACCGCCAGATGCATGAACATTCAGCATCCAGACCCCCATGTTTCCCGCCACATTCACCGCCTTTGCCACGGTATTCGGAATATCATGAAACTTTAAATCGAGAAATACTTCGAAGCCACGACTCTGTATTTGTTTAAGCAAATCGGGACCACAGGCCGTATACAACTCCTTACCCATTTTAAGACGGCAAAGCTTGGGGTCTAGACTATCAACTAGGCTAAGGGCAAGCTTGGCCGAATTAAAATCTACAGCCACTATTATTCTTTTTTCCACAGACACTCCGATTCCACTTACTGTTTTAAAATTACTCGCTCGAAACTACTAGCTTGAAGTTGTTATGAAGAAGCATTGCCTGCTTGCCGATTCGGCAGCTCTTTAATGGGGCGAATTTTGTCCCATTTCTTACAGCTAGGACACATCCAAAAAAAACGCTTGGTCTCAAAACCGCAGTGATGACAGCTGTACTCCGAACTTCCCTGCGCCTGCGCTTTCACGAGATTTAACAATGATTTTAAGCTGCTGGCAACATCCTCATCGACTCCATCCAATTGCAGTCCTAGCAGCTCAATCAAAGCACCCTGTGAGGGTGCATGTTTGAGCTGCTCCCTGAGGATATCACTAGCCTCGGCATTTCCTGATCTCGCACTTACCATCTTGGCCAATACCAGCGCAGCTTCAGTGCTTGAATCTTCTAACACCATTGCCCTAAGTAGTTTTTCAAATTCGCCGCTTGCCGAGAGACTCTCATAACAGGATGCCAGCGGCTCCAGCAATTGCGAAATGAATTCCGGCTTTGCCGCTCGCACCCGCAGCAATTCTTTTATAGCCGCCTTATAGTTTCCTTCACGCTTCTCAATGTTCGCAAGTAACAGCATTGCGCGAATACTCTTTCTCTCGAATGTAAACGCACGCTTTATTTCTGCTCTTACTTGCGTGAATTGCTTGTTGTGAAGATGCTGCTCCGCTATCTCGCAGCAAAAATGGGCAGCTCCACCTAGCAACGCGGGGTCTTTTCTAAAGCGCGGATTTTTCAGTAATTTAGATGAACAGCTTATGGCTTTTTGCCATTCCTTCTCTGTCTGGTAAATGGTAATCAGCTGTCCAAGCGCATCCCATTTGGCTTCTCCTCCATCGTCCAGAATCTCTTTCAGGAGACGCTCCGCCCTATCGAGCAAACCGGCCGCGATATAATTGAGTGCTAGCTGCAATCGAACCGAATTAGAAAAGTCGCGCTCTAGGTTTGGCCTGGCGAGCAACGCCTGATGCACGTTGATAGCTTTGTCGACCTTGCCCCGCCTTCTCAGAAGAGCCCCAAGCGCTAGGTGTGTTTCGATGGTTTCACTATTAATTTCTAGAGCTTTGATAAAGGTATCTATCGCTTCATCTGGCTCGTCATTAAGCAGGTAGTTTAGCCCTACGAAATAATCTTGAAACAGGTCTGATTCTGAAGCGGATGTTCGAGTAGGTTTCGAAAAACCAAGCCTGCCTAATAGCCAGCCAGCGATGATGGCAATAAGTAAGAGCACGTAGAACATCAAACTTTCCATAATAACCTGATCGCTACTTCTTTATGTCGCGTAGCGACAATGAGCGAAGATTCGAGACTTCCTCTTCCGCATCGCTAAGCGCTTTCGTTAGCCTGTGATTTTCAACCCGCGACTTTAATTGCCGAAACAAGCCCAATCCAAGCAGCAAGCCCAATAATCCGCCAGAGACGAACGCCCCAATTATCCAGACAGACACCGGCTGCGGCGCGAGCTGCCATGAACCGACCCCGATGGTCACTGGGACCGAATTGTAATAGGTAAAAGTAACGCTAGCTGCGAACACAACTAGGAGGAAGAAACCGGAAAGCAATTGAGTAAGCTGGCGCATCGAAAATACCATCCAAGCTAGAAGCTTTGTATCGAATTCATGTCGTGACTAGAAAGCATCTAGTACAAACAAAAACGGCATAACCTCAATGGCTATGCCGTGTATTGCAAAAGCCGCAGCTTGTACCTAACTGTGCTGTTCTACCAGCATACTGGTATTAACTCGATCGCGCAGTTCCTTACCGGGCTTGAAATGGGGAACGTACTTACCGCTCAACGCTACCGGCGTTCCGGTCTTAGGGTTTCGCCCAATACGTGGAACGCGATAGTGCAACGAGAAACTACCAAAACCTCTAATTTCTATCCTTTCGCCTTCAGATAAGACCTGAGACATGTATTCAATGACCGCCTTTACCGCAAGTTCTACGTCTTTCGAAGAAAGTTGCGTTTGCTTTGCAGCGATGCGATCTATGAGTTCAGATTTAGTCATAATTATTCCCTGTCCCCTGTCTTAATACGAATGACAACCGACGATTCGTATTACGGTTTTGCTTTCAGGTATCCCAGCCTAACACAAACATCTAACCAGTTTGAATCAAGAAATGACGCAAAGTATTGATAAATCTAGAATGTTCTCCTGCCTCGAGATCAAACAGTGTTGATCGCGACACAGGAGGAGACAGTTCTTTCTAGCTTTTATCCATTTCGGCCTTGATCAGATCGCCAATAGTACCAGGCGAAACATCAGCGACTTCGGTCTTGTGGTCTTTAATAGCGCTCTTCTCGGCATCGATCTCAATCGCCTTAACCGAGAGGCTAAGCATACGATTCTTGCGATCAACACTAACGATCTTAACTTCGATCTCCGCGCCTTCTGTCAAGACGGTACGCGCATCTTCCACTTTATCGCGGCTGATTTCTGAGGACCGAAGCATTCCTTCGACACCCTCTTTCAGCGTGATAATCGCAGATTTCGCTTCTACTGATGTAATGGTTCCCTTCACTATGCTGCCTTTCTCAAATTCGCCAGCGTAGTTCATGAACGGATCATCTTCTAACTGCTTAACACCCAAGGAGATGCGCTCTCTTTCTGGATCAATAGACAGGATAACAGTCTCGATCTCGTCGCCTTTCTTGAATTCGCGCACAGCTTCTTCGCCAGGCTCATCCCAAGAGATATCTGAAAGATGCACTAGGCCATCGATGTTTCCGTCTAGGCCGATGAATATCCCAAAGTCAGTAATTGACTTGATGCTGCCGGATATCTTATCGCCCTTTTTGAAGTTCTCAGCAAATCCATCCCACGGGTTTTGGAAACATTGCTTAATACCGAGAGAGATTCGACGGCGTTCTTCGTCAATRTCCAAGATCATCACATCGACTTCATCACCAAGATTMACRACTTTAGAAGGATGGATATTYTTGTTGGTCCAATCCATTTCAGACACGTGTACTAGACCTTCAACACCCTCTTCCAGCTCAGCGAAACAACCGTAGTCTGTAAGATTTGTAACAATGGCCTTAACCTGAGTCTTCTCAGGGTAACGCGCCTTGATAGCAACCCAAGGATCTTCACCCAGTTGCTTAAGCCCAAGAGAGACGCGATTTCGGTCTCTATCGTACTTCAATACTTTAACGTCTATCTCATCACCAACATTCACAATCTCGTTCGGATGCTTGATGCGTTTCCAAGACATGTCCGTGATGTGTAGTAGGCCATCGACACCGCCCAGATCAACGAAGGCGCCGTAGTCAGTAAGRTTCTTAACRATRCCCTTAATRGACATGCCTTCTTGCAACTTCTCGAGAAGAGCATCTCTTTCTTCTGTRCTCACAGACTCGAGAACCGCGCGTCTGGAAACCACGACATTGTTGCGCTTGCGATCAAGCTTAATCAGCCTAAATTCAAGTAACTGCCCTTCCAAGTGCAGCGTATCTCGTACTGGTCGAACATCGACCAAGGACCCTGGCAGGAAGGCTCTTATATTGTTCAGATCGACGGTAAAACCGCCTTTCACCTTACCGTTGATAATACCGGTAACGATGTCGTTCTTCTCATGAGCTGCTTCGAGCTCCATCCAGGATTCAGCACGCTTGGCTTTTTCGCGGGAGAGTTTCGTAGCACCGGTACCGTCTTCTACGGTCTCAAGTGCAACTTTAACTTCGTCGCCAATTTCTAGAGAGAAGTTACCTTTCTCATCAAGGAATTCAATGCGGGGAATGACGCCTTCAGATTTGAGGCCAGCGTGGACTGTAACCCAGTCCGAATCTATATCTATAACGGTGCCGGTTACGATGGCACCTGGATTCATGTCTATTTCGGTTAGGGATTGTTCGAATAGTTCTGCAAAATTTTCGCTCATTATTAATTCCAATATATTCAGTGAGTTGCAAGACACAATTAATGTGAATAGCAGCTCTCCGTGTACCAGTTTCACGGGGTAATTAAGTTAAATTTCAAGACCACCAATTCTGGGGATGCAGCCAAGAAACGATTTCCAACACATGTACTAAGGTATTTTCTCTATGCCGCGGAATAGCACTCTAGGACTTTTTTAACTACCGTCTCGATAGTCAAATCCGTTGTATCTATAACGATGGCATCTTCAGCGGGCTTGAGGGGAGAGACGGTGCGCTCACTATCGCGCCGGTCTCGCTCTTTTAGGTCTCGCAAAAGGGCCGGCAGAATAGCATCAATACCCTTAGCTATCAACTGCTTATATCGCCTCTCGGCTCTTGCCTCCAAGCTAGCAGTTAGAAAAATTTTGAGTGCCGCATCAGGGAATACGGTAGTTCCCATGTCCCTGCCATCTGCGACTAGGCCAGGCGCTACTCGAAAGTCCAGTTGACGCTGAAACAGCGCTTCCCTTGCCGCCTCGATTGCTCCAACCTTCGATGCCATGTCGCTACCTAAATCGGTCCGAATAGCGAGGCTCACATCCTCACCATCTAGCGACACACTACCCTCACCGCTGAGACCAAACTGTATATCTAGGTTTCTAGCAAGGCTTGCTACAGCAGAAGAGTCTGAGAGTGCGGTATTGTGACGATGACAGGCAATCCCCAAAACACGGTATAGCGCGCCGCTATCCAGCAAAGAAAAACCCAATGTCTCGGCTATACGCGAAGCAATTGTCCCCTTCCCGGAACCCGAAGGGCCATCAATAGCTATGACTGGAACTTTATTCATCTAAGACTCTTTAGTAATTGGCTGCTTATGACTTCTGGGCCGTTACCCGCATGCCGACTTCTGTGGCGAGTTCTACGAAGTTCGGGAATGAAGTAGCCACGTTCGTGCAGTTCGCTATATCGATTGAGGACTCTGCGCGCAGACCAGCGACAGTAAAAGCCATAGCGATTCTATGGTCTCCGAAGCTATCTACAGCCCCGCCACTAATTTTCCCGCCGGTAATCTTGATGCCATCTTGATAAGTTTCCACGGTAACGCCGAGGGCATTCAACCCCTGGGCCATCGCATCGAGTCGATCGCTCTCTTTTACACGCAGTTCCTGCGCTCCGCGCAGTAAGGTTTCTCCTTCGGCGCAGGCCGCAGCAACGAATAAAACTGGAAATTCGTCAATCGCCAGAGGTATTTGCGCCTCGCTAATAACAATACCCTTCAGTGGATGATATCGCACACGCAAATCAGCAACCGGCTCACCACCGACAAGCCGCTCATTGCTGCTCTCAATGTTCGCGCCCATGTCTCGCAAAATATTAATGACACCAATACGCGTCGGATTAACTCCTACATGTTGCAGCGTAAGATCCGACCCTGGCGTTATGGCCGCAGCAACCAAAAAGAAAGCGGCGGATGAAATATCGGCAGGCACATCGATCTCAGTCGCCTGCAAATCTGCACCACCTACGACTTTCGAGGCGCCCTCTTCCTCGTTGACTGCAACTTCATAACCGAAGCCTTGCAACATGCGCTCCGTATGATCACGACAGGGAGCCGGCTCAAGAATCTTCGTCTCTCCTTCGGCATAGAGGCCCGCGAGCAACAGACAAGACTTTACCTGCGCGCTGGCAATTGGCATTTCATAGGTGATACCAGTTAATTTCGATCCGTGAATCTTTAGAGGCGGAGTACCAGAATCCCCCGTATCAATATTAGCCCCCATAGACCTAAGCGGCTCTGCAACACGGCTCATCGGCCGCTCCATGAGTGACTCATCACCGGTTAGTTCGCTGTCAAAAGATTGCGCAGATAAAAGACCAGCCAATAGACGCATCGCCGTACCCGAATTCCCCATATATAGAGGTTTTCGCGGTGGCTGTAAGCCGTTTTTTCCGACACCGTATATGGTAAGCGCCCCATTCTCCGGCCCCACTATGGTTACACCCATCTCACGAAATGCGGCGACTGTGTTCAGCGCATCCTCGCCTTCAAGGAAACCGGTGACACGTGTTATGCCATTTGCAATCGAAGCTAAAATAATAGAACGATGAGAAATTGACTTGTCACCAGCGACACGAATTGACCCTGCCACTTGACCACCAGGTTGAACACTAAAACTGAGTTGATTACTTATCATTTCTTCTTGCTTCTTTGGCTTAAAGTGCTGACTGATGAAATTTTCTCGGGCTTGTTTCGCGGCGCCAAATGACTCTTCTAATTTGCCATGTTGTTTGTTTTGTATCGCCTTCTTAAACTCCAAGAGACTCTGTATATAGTCATCGAGAACTTTCTCCACCGCCGCCGAGTTCGCAACAAATATATCGGACCACATTTTAGCATCGCTGGACGCTAGCCGACTAAAGTCTGCAAAACCTCCTGCGGCATAGCGAAATATGTCCTCACTCTGCTCCTGCTTGAGGAGCACGTCCACAATGGCATACGCGAGCAAATGCGGGAGATGGCTAGTTGCCGCGAGCACCTCGTCATGTCTGAACCGTGTCATTCCTAGTACGTTCGCGCCAAGTTCTCTCCACAGTGCATGGATAATGGCAACGGAGTCTGTCGAGTTTCCTGCGTGTGGCGTTAGAATTACATTTCTTTGTTCAAATAAATCACTCACCGCCGCGGCATAACCACTCTGCTCAGAACCGGCGATAGGATGAGCGGGCACAAAATTAGCGAGATCTTCCTCCGAGAACTGCTGGCTTGACGTGAAAATATGCGACTTGACGCTAGCCACATCTGTTATAAGAGCAGTCGGCGCCATGAATTTAAGTATTTCAGGTAGAAGTTCACACACAGTCAGTGGCGGCACAGCAAGAACAATAATATCTGCCAAAGCAGACAGCTCTGCCAACTCGCCGACTTGAGAAACGATACCGTCGTCTACAGCCTGCTGCAAAGACTCAATATCTGTATCGCAAGCAATAATTCGTCGTTGCGGATTTGCTTTCTTTAGTCCGCGCGCAATAGAACCGCCGATCATTCCTAGACCGACGATTAGCACTACCTTGTTTTTAGTATCATTCATTGCTGTGGTTGGTCAGATCGTTGCGAGCTATTGTTAGAGCTCTATTTAGAGAGCGGGTACGAGCCTAGTATCTTAACTTCCACCCCGCCTTGCTTTAGAGTGGCAAACAGCTTTTTCGTGGTTTCATCGAGCACGTGGCCCTCGAAATCAATGAAAAAGACATACTCCCATGCTTTTTTCTTCGAAGGTCGCGTTTCGATTTTTGTGAGGCTTAACCGATAATTCTCGAAGGGTTCCAATACGCGAAATAATGCACCTGGCTTATTCTCTGTGTAGACCAGAATACTGGTCTTATCTGAACCTGTTGCAGCGGTGTCCGTTAATGCCAAAACGAGGAAACGTGTGCGGTTATTTGACTTGTCTTGTATGCGACTATCCAAGCTTTGCAAGCTGTAAAGGCGACCCGCCAACTCACTCGCTATAGCGGCGGTATTAGGGTCCGCTTGTGCGCGAATAGCCGCCTCGGCGTTACTCGAACATTCGATCTGCTCTGCTTTTGGAAAATTCTTCGCAAGGTAGCCCCGACATTGCGCGAGCGACTGTTTGTGAGAGACGATTCTTGTGACATCCGACTTAGTTGTTCCCTCTAGCACCAGTAAACTGTGCTCGATAGAGACGATTTGCTCACCGATGATCTTAGCCGAGCTGTCTATAAGGCAGTCTTGCGTGTTATTTATCGCACCCTCGGTCGAGTTTTCGACGGGCACAATGCCGTAAGTTACCTGCCTGTTCTCGAGCGCAGCGAAGACGTCGTCAATGGACGCACAATTCACTAAATCTGCATCATTGCCAAAGTACTCAAGTGCCGCTAACTGCGAATACGTTCCTTCCGGGCCTAGATAAGCAATCTTGCCGATCGAGCTTATGTTGTTGTTATGACTCATAAGTCTAGAACAAATAGTTTTTGTTAACAGAGAATTGTCTTTATCAGCCCGAACTGCTCACGATTTCTCGATGAGCAGACTAACCTGTTGTTACTGCCGGGTTTATTCAGACTTGTTGGAATCTGAATCGCTGACAGACTCAGAGCTTTCAACTGACTCAGCTTGACCATCAATTGCCGCTTCCKKTTYAWCTNTTTCTTCAGGCTCATCAACTTGCTCTAGGCCTACGAGCTTTTCACCAGCCTTAAGACGGATCAGGCGAACACCTTGYGTATTCCTGCCTTGAAYAGATACTTCAKTAACTCGAGTTCTAACTAGAGTTCCCTTATCCGAAATCAGCATGATCTCATCGGACTCAGACACTTGTGCYGCTCCGACTACAGGGCCATTGCGGTCACTAGTCTGGATACCGATAACCCCCTGRCCTCCACGGCCATAGACAGGAAAATCGTCAACTAGAGTCCTTTTMCCATAGCCCTCTTCGCAAACCGTCAGAATCTGCTTGGCGGCATCGGGAATGATAAGCGCGATCATCTTGTGCTCAGCATTCAACTTCATGCCTCTGACGCCCCTAGCTGTTCGACCCATCGCCCGAACATCATCCTCGCTGAACCGAATAGTCTTGCCRCTACTGCTAATCAGCATTACATCTTTAGAGCCATCCGTTATAGCCGTGCCAACTAGTTCATCGCCCTCGTCCAATTCAATTGCTCTGAGACCTACGCTGCGCTGCCTAGAGAAATTTGTGAGTGCTGTCTTTTTAACTGTACCGTTCGATGTAGCCATAAACACGAATTCATCTTCAGGATAATCCTTAACCGGAAGCATGCTGGTAATACGCTCACCCTCATCGAGTGGAAGAATATTAACGAGCGGCTTACCTCGAGCAGTACGGCTTGCCACTGGGATCATGTACACTTTTAGCCAATAGACCTTTCCCTGACTGCTAAAACAAAGCAGTGTGTCGTGAGTATTCGCGATCAATAGGTGTTCAACTATATCTTCGTCTTTAACCGATGCTGCCGCCTTGCCCGTGCCGCCGCGCTTCTGCGCACTGTAGTCGGCAAGTGGCTGAGACTTCGCGTAACCGGTTCTAGAGATAGTGACTACTCGGTCTTCTTCGGAGATCAAGTCTTCTATAGTAAGGTCGAGTTGCGAGCTTACTATTTCAGTGCGACGTTCATCGCCATACTCTTTCTTCACCGCTTCCAACTCATCGCGAACCACACCTAGAAGCCGAGGCTCGTTCCCCAAAATATCTAGATAATCTGCAATATGTTTCAGCAGTTCAGTATAGTCATTTATTAGTTTTTCATGCTCTAACCCGGTGAGGCGGTGTAGCCTCAAATCCAAAATTGCCTGTGCCTGTTCTGGGCTAATAAAATATTCTTTGTCTTTCAATCCATATTCCGGATCCAAACCTTCGGGCCTGCAAGCATCAGCTCCTACTTCGCCTAACATTTCTAACACGCTGTCCGATTTCCAAGATCTAGCAAGCAGCTTTATTTTCGCCTCTGCCGAGGTCGGTGAGGCCTTAATCAGCGCAATGACTGCATCAATATTCGCTAACGCTACGGCAAGCCCTTCCAGAATATGCCCGCGATCTCTAGCCTTTCGCAGCAAATAACTAGTCCGCCTGGAGACTACCTCGCGACGATGACGGATGAAGGAATCGAGCATTTCCTTCAGGTTCAGTAATCGTGGCTGACCATCGACCAGCGCGACCATGTTAATGCCAAAAACCGACTGCATCTGCGTCTGTGCGTACAAATTATTGAGTACGACATCGCCCATCTCGCCCTTACGCAGTTCGATTACAATTCTAAGACCATCCTGGTCTGACTCGTCACGCAGCTCCGTAATACCCTCGATTTTCTTGTCTTTAACGAGCTCGGCTATCTTTTCAATAAGCTTGGATTTATTCAGCTGATAAGGGATTTCGTGGACAATGATCGTCTGTTTTCCAGATTTTTCACTGTCAATTATTGACGCCTTCGCACGCATGTAGATACGGCCGCGGCCGGTTTTGTAGGCTTGGACGATGCCAGCCTTGCCGTTAATGATTGCCGCGGTCGGAAAATCCGGCCCCTTGATGTGCTCCATCAGCCCATCGATATCAATTTCGGGGTTCTCCATTAACGCCATGACTCCGGCGATAACCTCGTTTAGGTTGTGAGGAGGTATATTTGTTGCCATACCTACCGCAATTCCGGAAGAACCATTCACCAATAGATTGGGGATCCGCGTAGGCATAACATCTGGAATATGTTCTGTGCCGTCGTAGTTGGGCGAGAAATCGACCGTTTCCTTGTCCAGATCTGCGAGCAAATCATGGGAAATTTTCTCCATGCGAATTTCTGTGTAACGCATCGCGGCCGCAGAATCGCCGTCTATCGAGCCGAAGTTGCCCTGTCCATCTACTAACGGATAGCGCAGCGAAAAATCCTGCGCCATACGCACGATAGTGTCATACACCGCGGTATCACCATGAGGGTGATACTTACCAATTACATCGCCCACAATACGAGCCGACTTCTTGTAAGGCTTGTTGTAATCGTTTGAAAGTACGCTCATCGCGAATAGCACTCGGCGATGAACAGGTTTCAAGCCATCCCTAACATCAGGCAAAGCGCGACCTACAATCACGCTCATTGCATAGGCGAGGTAAGATTCCCGCATTTCACTTTCTAACGAGACAGGCAAGACCTGTTTAGCAAACTCGGTCATAGGTTGACTACATCCTAAATAATGGGATAACTAGAGATTAATGAGGCATGATTTCTTGCATGAAAACACAACTATTTATTGTTTTTCCTTACTCTTTTAACGGCCGATTTCAAGCTTTTCTGATAGCTAATTTGCAGTTTAAATCCGAGGAAGAATCCATCCTCATAAGAGCGCCAAATTGTACCACTATTCGGGGCTTTTGTGACAGCCGTAATGGTTATTAATTGTCGTAAAAACTCCTGTTTTTTCAATAATTTCCAGCGAGAATGGCAGGGAATTTTGTGACGCGCTATTTCGAATTTTTCTAGGTATAATTCGAACCCTGATTTTTTGCTTGAATCACTAATTATTTGCAGAGCAAACAGAGGCAATTTTGAGCATAACAACGAGTATTCAAGCTGATCTATTGGTTTCGGCAAAATGGGTCATCCCGGTACAACCTCAAGGCGCGGTTTTAGAGGACTATTGTGTCGCCATAAAAGGCAATAAAATTGTCGCTGTTTGCAGCCAGGCCGAAGCCGAGGCAACGATCAATAGCAACGAAATTTTACACCTACCCGACCACGCGCTGATACCGGGCTTAATAAACGCCCACGGTCACTCGGCAATGGCTTTGATGCGAGGCATAGCCGATGACGTACCGCTTACCGAGTGGCTGGAAGAGTCAATATGGCCCCTTGAGGCCAAGTTTGTTTCGGAGAGCTTCGTGCTTGCAGGGGCAAACCTGGCCATCGCAGAGATGATACGCTCTGGCACTACCTGCTTTGCCGATATGTACTTCTATCCAGATCAGGTGGCGAAAGCAGCCCTTGCCGCCAACATTCGAGTGCAACTAGCCAGCCCGGTTCTAGATTTCGAGACAGTGTGGGCAGCCGATGCTGATGAATACATTTCCAAGGCAACGAAACTGCACGATGATTACCGCCACAGCGAACTGATCCATACCGCATTTGGGCCACATGCGCCCTACACGGTGTCAGACGCGCCGCTCAAGAAGCTATCGACACTCGCTAATGAGATGGACTTGCCGATCCATATGCACGTACACGAGACAGCCAAAGAAGTCTCAGACGCATTGGCAAGCGACGGGCGCACGCCGGTAGCGCGACTTAAACAGCTAGGCCTACTCAGTCCTCGCCTCGTCTGCGTGCACGCCACCACACTATCTAATGCAGATATAGCCTCTTTGGCTGAGGCCGGGTCTCATGTTGTGCACTGCCCTGAGTCTAACTTAAAACTAGCCAGCGGCTTCTGCGAAGTCGCCAAGTTAAGCAAGGCCGGCATTAATGTCGCGCTAGGCACAGATGGTTGCGCGAGCAATAACGACCTAGATATGATCTCTGAGATGCGCACCGCCGCGTTGCTCGCCAAAGGCGTGGCTAAAGATGCTTCGGCATTACCTGCCCACCAAGCGCTTGAGATGGCAACGATAAACGGCGCTAGAGCACTCGGCTTAGAGGCCATGATCGGCAGCCTAGAAGTCGGTAAGTATGCTGATATGACCGCGATTGATCTCAACACATTGAATAGCACGCCCCTGTACAATCCGATTTCACAGATAGTCTACGCAACACAGGCATCCCAAGTTTCACATGTCTGGTGCTCCGGGCAACAACTATTAAGGGATGGCGAATTCAACAACCTAGATATTCAAGCCATAAAATCCGCTAGTGCAGAGTGGCAAGCAAAGCTTTCAGCCGCTCATAACTAGTCAATCAGGCAGCAAAAAAATGGACAATGTAGACGAGCTAGAAATTCGTAAATTTGAAGCCCTAGCAGCACGTTGGTGGGACCCTGACAGCGAATTTAAACCTCTGCATGAGATTAACCCGCTGCGGATGAGTTACATTAGCCGCAAGGTAAATCCAGCGGGCAAGAAAGTGCTAGATATCGGCTGCGGCGGCGGCATCCTAGCCGAGGCTATGGCCCATCATGGGGCCAGCGTCACTGCAATTGACATGGCTGACGCCTCGCTCTCCGTCGCCAGACTTCACCAGCTTGAAAGCAAACTCGAGATCGACTACCAGAAGTCTTCGGCCGAGCAGTACGCGCAAGAGCATAGCGAGCAATTCGACATAATTACCTGCCTGGAGATGCTTGAACACGTTCCCGAACCAGCTAAAGTGATTCAAGCCTGCCACGACTTGGTGAAGCCTGGAGGAACCGTGTTTTTCTCGACGATCAATCGAAATCCCAAATCGTATTTATTCGCCATCCTCGGCGCCGAATATATTTTGAACCTGCTGCCGCGCGGCACTCATGACTACGCTAGATTTATCAAACCTTCCGAACTCGCTGCATTTAGCCGAGACAGCAAGCTAGACCTGCAAGATCAAATCGGCATGGCCTACAATCCACTCACTCGCAAATACAGCTTAGAGGCGAATGTTGATGTGAACTATATCGCTTGTTATACCCGAGCTGAGGCACAAACATGAGCCAGTCGCACCATGTAAAACTAGAAACCTCCATCGAATGTGTGTTGTTCGATCTCGATGGCACGCTCATCGATACAGCGCCAGATTTCACCCTAGTCGTAAACAAGCTATTGGCGGAGCATAACAAAGAGGCATTATCACACGAGACTATCCATTTAAACGTTTCGAATGGCGCACGCGCACTGGTCAAAAACGCATTTGATATTGATGAGACGCATGACAGTTTTGCTGATTTGTTAGAGCGGCTGTTAGATCTTTACTTTGATCAGTTAGACTCCACAGTCGCCACTCTCTATCCGGGATTAGACGACCTGCTCTCGCAATTAGAGGAGCAGAATATTCCCTGGGGAATCGTAACTAATAAGCCCGAGAAATTTAGTGTTCGCCTACTGGAAAAATTACATCTAAGTTCGCGTTGCAGCGTCCTAGTCTGTCCTGATCATGTGACCGAAACTAAGCCACACCCTGAACCAATCTTGCTCGCACTAGAGAAGCTGGGCTGCGATAGCGAAAGAACGGTATATCTTGGCGATCACATTCGAGATATTCAGGCCGCCAAGAATGCTGACGTGATCGCAATCGCTGCCGCGTACGGCTACCTAGCGGCGGACGCCAAAGTCGAAGAATGGTACGCAGACTTTATCCTGCAATCTTCCGAACAAACTACCTCACTTTTGAATCTACTGAAATTTGCCTAAACATGACATTCACCTACGACGCAGAAAAGAACTTCCTAGACAAGAAAACCCTACTCATCACAGGAGCCAGCGATGGCATCGGTAAAGCCTGCGCGAAGACCTATGCCTCCTATGGCGCTACGGTCATTCTTCTGGGTAGGAACCAGCAAAAACTCGAAGCGGTATTTGATGAAATCGAAGAGTTGCACCCCGGCAAGGTGATAATTCACCCGCTAGATTTTAAGACCGCATCCATGGCTGACTTTAAAACGCTAGCAGAGTCTTTGAATGATCAGTTTGAGTGCCTCGATGGTCTAATACATAACGCTGCCTTGTTAGGCCCCCGCACACCTATTGAGTTCTATCCTGAAGCGGACTGGAGCGATCTAATGCAGGTGAACGTCAATGCTGTGTTCCAACTTACTCAGTCTCTACTGCCTGCCCTGAGAAAGTCAGAAGACGCACGACTGCTTTTCATCTCTTCCAGTGTAGGTCGCATCGGCCGAGCATTTTGGGGAGCCTACGCTGTTTCTAAATTTGCCCTAGAAGGCTTAATGCAGACACTGGCCGAGGAATTAGAGAACACGACCTCGATACGTGTGAATAGCTTAAACCCTGGCGGGACTCGTACCAACATGCGGCGCGATGCCTATCCTGCGGAAGATCCGCAGACGCAGCCGACCGCGGAATCACTGATGCCAGTCTATCTCTATTTGATGAGTGAAGAAGCAAAGCACATTCACGGTCAGGCGCTTAATGCGAGGGATTTTAAAGCGGTTTAGTCCGGTTTATTGCGAGCAGGTCGCTCACTCTCTTTATTAACCAGTTTAAGAAGCTTATCGATCTCAGTCTTGCCTAGTTCGTTGTATCTGCCCTTTACTACCGAGCTTGGGATAAATAGCGGTCCGAAACGAACACGCTTCAAGCGACTAACTTTTACACCTTGTGATTCCCACAACTTGCGCACTTCGCGATTACGGCCTTCCAGCAACACAACGTGATACCACTGGTTAACACCCTCTCCGCCGTAGTGCTGGATATCGGTGAAGCGACAGAGATGGTCTTCGATTATCACGCCCTTGTGCATCTCCTGCACCATCTCCGGGGTGACATCCCCCAAGATGCGAACAGCATACTCTCGCTCAATCTGGGAGCTTGGATGCATTAACTTATTCGCGAGTTCTCCGTCGGTCGTAAACAACATGAGGCCGCTAGTGTTTAAATCGAGGCGGCCAACGGAAACCCAGCGACCATGCTTCAAGGGAGGGAGTCTATCGAACACTGTTCGCCTTCCCTCTGGATCATTTCGAGTAGACACTTCGTTCTCAGGCTTGTTGTAAAGAATCACCCGTCGATCCTCGCGGATTTTCTTTTGCGGCGCCAACTTCTTCCCATCGACAACAATCTTATCGTCGTCCGTCACGCGATCGCCTACAACGGCAATTTTACCGTTGACCTTGATGCGGCCTTTTGCGATCCATGTCTCGATTTCGCGACGCGAACCGAAACCTGCACGAGCCAGTACTTTTTGAAGCTTCTCAGTCATGATTTGTTCGTTTTCTGTTAATAGGATTCTTACGGCTAGCTTTACTAGGCCGGCGATTCAATCAGTGCTGAATCTTAGTATTGGCGTCATCATCATTCACACTAAATTCGATCTCTGTCGGTTCTTCTTGCGAAGCGCCTTCTTCGGCTATAGCCGGCTCAGATTCAGATTCAGATTCAGATTCAGATTCAGATTCAGATTCAGATTCAGATTCAGATTCAGATTCAGATTCAGATTCAGATTCATTGATTTTAATGTCTGCCGCCTCCAGCGAGTCAAGCGTCTCATCCAACTTCTTGATGCCAAATTCTTCTTCGAATTCCACATCCTCAGCATCTGGCTCTTCGTCATCGTCATCGATCACAGTAGGATATTGCAACTCTGGTGGCAGCTGCAAAATCTCATCAAGCGGTTTCTTAGAGAGCGCGATGGCCTCTTCTTCAGCGACTAAATCAGCTTGGTCCGACTCAGTCAACTCGATACTGTTCTCGTCTATCGCATCCTCTGGAAGTTCGAGAATACGCTGGCCCGCCAGGTCATCTTCTAGATCGAACTCGGGGTCTGCCACGGCTAAATCCTTAACCTCAGAAAGCGGCGGCAGTTCCTGTAGACTCTTTAAATTAAAGTAGTCCAAAAATTGTTTCGTGGTAGCAAACATTGCCGGCCGACCGGGCACATCTCGATGACCAACCACACGAATCCATTCTCTATCCAACAAAGTACGAACAATATTTGAGCTAACTCCCACGCCACGGATCTCTTCGATATCGCCGCGCGTTATTGGCTGTCGGTATGCAATCAAGGCCAGAGTCTCCAGCAGCGCCCTGGTGTAGCGCGGGGGACGCTCTTCCCAGAGTTTAGCCACCCATTCGCTGAGCTCCTGCTTCACCTGAAACCTAAATCCAGAAGCCACTTCTTTTAGCTCGAAGCCGCGGTCAGCGCAATCCTCAGCAATGCTATCCATTACCGAGTTCAGCTCTTTACGGTCCGGCTGCTCTTCTTCACTGAACACTTGGATAATATTATCCAAGGTTAATGGCCGGCCAGCCGCGAGCAGCAAGCCCTCTACGATCACTTTAACTTTATTATCAACATCACTCATGCTGCGTACGTACCCATACTGCGGGGTCTCTGTTCATGTCTATTCTCGCTCTGTGCACCAAGCCGCGCCCGAAGGGGGTTAACAACCAAAGTGATCACAGACATGAGCTGCGACTCCTTAACTTCTTGATTTCAAATGAATCGGCCCGAAGGATTCCGACTGTACTATTTCGATCATGGAGTCTTTAATTAGCTCCATTATTGCCAAGAATGTCACCACCACTCCTAGCCTGCCTTCTTCGCGTATTAATAGCGATACCATCGGCACAAACTTCTGATTCGATATGCGGACTAATATTTCCGACATTTTCTCGCGGGTCGAAAGTGTCTCCATTTGCACGTGATGGTGACTAAAGTTGTTCTCGCGCTTGAGAACGTTCGATAGCGCAATTAATACTTCCTTTAGGTCCACTGTTGGATCGGCGCTAATTCGCTCGATCTCTGGCAGTGTGGCGCCGGCGCGATGAATGTCTCTATCCATGCGTGGCAACTCATCGATATCATGAGCAGCCTGCTTGAAACGCTCATATTCTTGCAGCCGGCGAATAAGCTCCATACGCGGATCACCTTCTTCCGCCTCTTCCTCTGTTTGTCTGGGTAGCAATAGCCTCGATTTGATTTCGGCGAGCATCGCCGCCATAACCAAATATTCTGCAGCTAATTCGAACTGCCACGATTCCATAAGATCGACATAGTTCATATATTGATCAGTAATATCAGCAACATTGATATCAAGAATATTGATGTTCTGTCGCTTGATAAGATAGAGCAATAGATCGAGAGGGCCTTCAAAGGCTTCGAGAAATATTTCTAAGGCATCAGGTGGAATATAGAGATCTTTGGGGACTTCCGTCATGGCCTCCCCGGCCACTATAGCGAAAGGCAGTTCATGCTGTTCTGGAGCATTGGGGTCAACCACTTCGGGAGTTACGGGAAGCCCCTGTAGCTCAGTGTTTTCCGGGTCTGCTTCGGTGCCGATAATGGTCAATCTGCTGGTCTACTCTGAGATCTTATAATGAACGGAATTTTACCTCATATAGGTAGCAAATGCTCACCTGAACGGCCTCTAGCTTCCAAATCAATTACCATTTTCCGAGGCCCATTGCCTCGCGAACATCTTGCAGTGTTTCCTTCGCGGCCTCTCTCGCCGTCTCGCAGCCCTCGACAATGATAGACCTCACTAAATCGGGGTCCTTCTCATATTGAGCCGCCTCTTTTTGGATAGGCTCCAGCTCTGCGATTATCGCGTCACTGACTGGCTTCTTGCATTCTAGGCAGCCTATTCCAGCACTCTTACAGCCCTCGACAACCCATTCCTTTGTGGCCTCTGTAGAATAAACTTGGTGCAATTGCCATACAGGGCATTTCTGCGGATCACCGGGATCGGTCAGGCGAATACGGGCTGGATCAGTAGGCATCTTAGCTATCTTCTTCTCTATCTGATCCAATGGCTCCCGTAGAGTTATCGTGTTGTCATAAGACTTGGACATCTTCTGCCCATCGAGACCGGGCATTTTCGCGAATTTAGTCAACAGCGCTTGCGGTTCGGCCAATATCATCTTGCCACCGCCCTCGAGATAGCCAAATAACCGCTCCGAGTCACCAATAGAGATATTCTGCTGCTCCTTGAGCAGAGCTTGCGCCTTTTCGAGCGCTTCATGATCGCCCTGTTCTTGATAGGCAGTACGCAGATTGCTGTATTGCTTCGCCGCCTTCTTACCCATTTTTTTGATTGCCGCCATAGCATTCTCTTCAAACCCAGGTTCGCGCCCATAGATATGATTGAAYCTTCTSGCCGTTTCGCGRGTAAGCTCAACGTGAGCAACCTGATCTGCACCCACAGGTACGTARCCCGCGCGGTAAATCAGRATATCGGCAGCCTGCAGCAAGGGGTAACCGAGGAAGCCATAGGTRGMCAAATCCTTCTCTTTCAACTTGTCCTGCTGGTCCTTATAGCTCGGGACACGCTCTAACCAACCAAGCGGYGTGATCATCGARAGCAGCAAATGCAATTCCGCATGCTCKGGCACRCGMGATTGWACRAAGAGAGCWGCAGAACCCGGGTTCACCCCTACTGCCAGCCAGTCAATWACCATATCGATGACATGCTGCTGTAGCGACATCGAATCATCGTAATGGGTTGTCAGYGCATGCCAGTCAGCRACGAAGAAGAAGCACTCATACTCATGTTGCAGCTTTACCCAGTTATTGAGCACGCCGTGCATATGCCCAAGATGCAAGCGCCCCGTAGGTCGCATGCCTGATAATACTCGCTGCTGTGAATCCACCTTGGACAATTCGCTCTCCTTTCATGTGTAAACCGGGTGTGCCTCGAATGAGGATTATAACCTGCAATGCTATCTCTATCGAAAGGGTTCTGAGTCGCCCTTTCCCTCTCTAATTACCTCTGGAATGCCATCTACCAAATCGACCATAGTGGTCGCCTCGACGCCACAGGCCCCGCCATCTACTATCAGATCCACAAGCTTCCCAATCTTCGACCGCATATCGTAAGGATCTATTAGGCGCTCCTCCTCATCGGGAAGAATCAAGCTCGTGCTCATGATCGGCTCTCCCATTTTTTCTAGAATGGCCTGAGCAATCGCATTATCCGGCACCCGCAAACCGATGGTTTTCCTTTTCGGATGCTGCAGCCGTCTTGGAACCTCTGGCGTTGCCTTGAGAATAAAGGTATAGGGCCCAGGCGTGTAGGCTTTCAATATTCTATAGGCGCTGTTATGTACCTGCGCGTAGCTGGCCAAAGACGACAGATCCTGGCAAACAAGAGTGAAATTATGCTTATCCCCGAGCTGCCGAATGCGGCGAATACGATCCAAGGCGCCCTTATCACCGATATGGCAACCGAGCGCATAAGTTGAATCTGTAGGGTAGACAATAACCCCCCCCGCAAGCAGCACCTTCACAATCTGCTTGATATTTCGATCTTCCGGGTGGGAAGGATGTACCTGCAAGAAATCGCTCATGTACTCACTTGTCTAATAACCAAAATGTTGAGGCGGCCCAGTTCTGCAAAAAACAGCTGATTCTATTACATTGACCTACAAAAGCAGACACCTTTCTACAAATCGATTACCATGGCGGCGATTGGGTTTTTAGAGATTTTTGTATATGAAACAGTTTATTGACTACATTCCCCTGCTGGTGTTTTTTAGTGTTTGGGCAATGGATGAACGCGTAATCAATGTTGCGGGCTATGACCACACCTTTGGAGGCATGTTCAGCGCAGCTGAGTTTCTACTCGCTGCCTCCGTACTGGTATACGGCTCGCTTTTCGTCTACCAGAAAAGATTGGACAAATTCCAATGGATAACCCTGGCAGCTGTCGTCCTTTTCTGCCTTCCCACTATCATATTTAAAAACATCGTTTTCCTGAAATGGAAGGCGCCCATCGTAAACTGGATCTTCGCTACGATATTCATAGCCTCTCGAAAGTTCGGTGACAAACCAGCCATAGAACATATGATGGGGCATGCGGTCAAGGCGCCCAAAGAAGTTTGGTACAAACTGAATACTATGTGGATTTTCTATTTTATCGTACTCGGCGCAATCAACTTGATCGTAGCGTTTACTCTGAGCGAAGACCTTTGGATAAAATTCAAGGTGTTTGGTAATTTGATACTCACCTTTGGTTTCGTCTTTCTGCAAATGCCAATTCTGGCAAAATATATCGAAGTAGAAGATGATGAAAGCGAAGCATCCGACGAAGAATCGGTTTAGGAAGAAATTATGCACTACGCGATCATGAGTGAAGACATCCCTGACAGTCTTGAGAAAAGAAAGGCAGCACGCTCCGCGCATATTGATCGCTTGAATAAACTCGCATCACAAGATCGCTTATTAGTAGCTGGACCACACCCGGCAATAGATTCATCCGAACCCGGAGAGGCGGGATTTAGCGGCAGCCTCGTCATCGCGGAATTTGATAGCCTGGACCAAGCACAAGCTTGGGCCGATGCAGATCCCTATGTGGCAGCGGGCATTTATCAACGTGTCGTTGTTAAACCCTTTAAACGCGTTCTTTAAGCACACTCAATCCTTTGCGCGCCAAGCATTAAGGCCGCCTTACAGCACGTTATAGCGCAGGACGCAGGCCTGGAAACTTCACATCCAATATTGCATTCCATTCGTCTAGGCGCTCTCTTCTGCGCTCGAACAATGAACTGGTATCACCCTCAATCACGATGCTATTTATCGTGTCGCGGCGTCTTAGCTGGTTAACAACCGGCATGCCACTTAACACCTTACCGAAGACAGAATGTTTCCCATTCAGATAAGGTGTGGCTAAGTGTGTAAGGAAAAACTGACTGCCATCAGTGCCTGGCCCCGAATTGGCCATTGAAATAATGCCAGGCTGATTGTGATGCAGCACGATCTCGCCAGAAAATTTATAACCTGCATCGCCTGTGCCATTACCCAATGGGTCGCCGCCCTGCACCATAAAATTCCGCTCCACTCGATGGAACGTTAACCCATCGTAAAAGCCGCGCATTGCCAGATTCGCAAAGTTTGCAACAGTTGTTGGGGCTGCCCTCGCATTTAGTTGCACAACGATCACACCTTTTGAGGTATCTATAATCGCTTGAAGGGATTGTGCAACAGCGCTAACGCTTATCATCGAAAGCATAAGAACCAGCATCGAAGCGAGTGTGTGTCTAAAGCGTTTTGTATAAGAAGTATTTCGCATCATTTCTCTATCCGTTTGTCACTGCCTCTACACAGTGTAATCCTCTCCTGATTCTGTTCAATCTATTCAGCGTAATCAAGGATAACCGGCGCATGATCGGAGAAATTTTGCGCTGTGTAGATCTCCGCCGACTTAACTTTCTTCGCGATGCCCTCAGTAACAACTTGGTAGTCGAGTCGCCATCCCACATTGTTGGCGCGCGCCTGACCACGGTTGGACCACCAAGAGTATTGATCAGCCTCTTCGTTCACGCGCCGAAAGGCATCTACGTAACCCACCTTGTCATAAAGAACATCTAACCATTCTCGCTCTTCGGGTAAAAATCCGGAATTTTTCCTATTCGGTCGCCAGTTCTTTAGATCAATTTCCTTGTGACAGATGTTCCAATCTGCGCAAACAATAATTTCGCGCTTGCTCTTACGCAGCTTTTTCATGTGCTTCATAAAGTCACCCATGAAGCTCATTTTTCTCGCCTGCCGTTCATCCCCACTCGAGCCTGATGGCAAGTAGAGCGATGCTATACTCAAGCCATCGTAGTCTGCTTGAATATAGCGCCCTTCAGTATCGGCCAACTCAAACCCTAAACCCTTCTTTACTTTCTTCGGCTTTTCGCGCGAATACAACGCAGTGCCCGAGTACCCCTTCTTCACTGCATCGAAATAGTGACAATGATAGCCTTCAGGATGAAACACAGGGTCACTCAGTTGATCGACCTGCGCCTTGGTTTCCTGCAAGCAAACCACATCAACATCTGCCTCCGGCAACCACTCGAAGAAGCCCTTTCTCGCAGCAGCGCGAATGCCGTTGCAGTTAAATGTCATTATGCGCATGAACAATTCCTTTTCTATTCCACACCCGATACAGATGTGCTCCAAGTGTAAGGGATGCCGCACTGCGCCGCTATTCCCATCAWTGACTGTGGCCACCCCTRGCAGCATTAGYCTGCTTAGGCTAAAATTTCATGTGTTACMTATTGTTACGAATTTAATATATTATATATTTCAGCTAGTTAGGAATRCTTTATCATCCAAATTAACAAAGGAATTGGCTGCGTGATAGCGATAAATCGACAGAATACTMSCTAAGCTRTTGAAATYAATAAACTAGTTAAATCGCTACCTACAGTTACATACAAGYRTGCCAGGCGTTAAATYCTYAGTTAGTGTTACYTATTTTCACATAACGTGTTACTATACGCCCCGTAGCTGAGAGGAAATACCCAYTTAGCTTAAACCCAACCAACAAACCAAGGAGAAAGTAATGAGCAAGGTACTCAACAGAGCACGGCCCGTTATCGAAGCGACAGTTATCAGTGTTCTACTGGTAGCAGCGGCAATAGCAGTTCCAGCCGCAATCGTTTACGCAGCCGTCTAAACTAATTCGAATAGGAGGCTTTTATGCAAAGCCCTTTAATTGATTTCAGTATTGACTAAGCACCAGTTTAAAGAAGAGATTTAGACTGGTGTTTTTTTATGTGTCTCGAAAAGACCATCCACAAAACACTCCACCCCTACCCCAGCCAAGCATTATCAAATCACAGATGCCTAATTATGCCGAAGCTTGTCTGTAAAATTACAAGGCTTATGCGTACTGTCTAGCTGCTCTGAAATAATCTTGTCCCAAGCCGTAATGCAAGCGCCTGGTGAACCTGGTACGCAGAACACTATCGCACCATTAGCCAATCCGGCAAAAGCACGCGACTGAATCGTAGAGGAGCCTATTTCCTGATATGAGAGCTGCCGGAACAATTCGCCGAACCCTTCAATGGGGGTCTCCAATAGAGGCTCAATAGCAGCAACAGTATTGTCTCTCGCCGTAAAGCCAGTGCCGCCTGTTAGTAAAATAGCCTGCACTGCTGAGTCCGCTATCAGCTTCGATACTTCCGCTCGTAACTGGCAAATATCATCTTTGACGATCGTCTTCGCGTGCAGCTTATGCCCAGCACTTTGTAATCTCTCGACAAGTACGACACCGGATTTATCCGTTTGAGCTGTCCGTGTATCGGAAACCGTCACCACGGCAATGTTCAGTGGGATGAAGGAAGACATTATGACTCTCAGTATTGTGTAGGTAGGTTATTCGGAGTGCCTAGGAGTAACGCAGTTAAGCATTACGAAGCTAGCCGCCTGTCATGTTCATCAGACGAACAGGCTGGGCGTGGTCTTTATCATAGAAGAAATGACGCTCTGGTTTTATCTGCATAGAGTCGATTARKACCTGCTTTAAATCATCATCGTCATTCTCTGGGTTACGCAAAATGGCACGCAGATCTACAGAGTGCTCATTGCCAAGACAAAGTAGCAGCCGCCCCTCTACAGTTACTCTTACCCGATTACAGTCTTCGCAAAAATTGTGCGTAACTGGCGATATAAAACCTATACGCGTTTTGTGATCCGCAATTTTTACATAGCGGGAAGGCCCAGCGGTTTTTTCGGCGCTATCGATGAGTTGATATTTCTCGGCGATCTTCTCTCTCACCCAGGCATTACTGCAGGTAGTATCTTCCCGCGCATGATCGGAGGCTTCGCCAAGCGGCATTTCTTCAATGAATGCGATATCGATATCGCGCTCGATGGCATAGTCCGCTAAACCTAAAACCTCGTCCTCGTTGTAGCCCCTCATAACGACAGTATTCAATCGTATTCGCTCGAACCCCGCCGCATTTGCCGCATCGATCCCAGCCAGCACCTTATCGAGTTTTCCAACGCGCGAAATACGCTTGAAGCGCTCAGCATCAAGACTATCAATGCTGATATTAATCCTATTAACACCTGCCGCCTTTAGCGGAATCGCATATTTTTCCAACTGTGCGCCGTTAGTAGTCAGGAGAAGTTCTTCGAGCCCTTCGAGTGCGCCCAATTTTTCGATTAGCGACATTACATCAGTCCGCACCATTGGCTCGCCGCCAGTTAAGCGGATCTTCTTAACACCCAACTCAGTAAACACTTTCGCAACGCGATACAACTCTTCCAGCGATAAAATCTGATCGCGCGGCAGGAACGTCATATCTTCGGTCATACAATAGACACAACGAAAATCACAACGATCCGTAACCGACAGGCGAATATAGTCCACCCGTCTACCGAATTTGTCGATTAGCTCTGTCACTTGACTGTTATCTGGCATTTGAATTTTCCTTAAGACAACTATACCGCAAATACCGGCTCAAAAGCACCGCCCTAGCTACTGTTTGCCTAACTATCATTTTGTCCTAGATGCCATTTAGCGCTATCTGCAAGGAGATCAATATTAAGATTGCGCCCATAGCGCGCTCCAACCATACCCCCATTCCTAGTATGAAGAGACGCACCCTTGGAACCCCTAAGATTCGAGATAAAAATGCAAACCAGAGAAATGTCGCTACAGCTAGGTAGATGCCGTACATGATCTGGATAGTAGTCGGTGTATTAGGGTCGATGACGACAGTAAACAGAGCAAGGAAAAACAGCGTGGCCTTCGGGTTCAAACCGTTCGTTAAGAAGCCACGAGCAAATGCATGGGCTGCCGACAGCAATGGCTCCTGCAGTGTCTCGTCTTCGGCCGTCGGCTTAATAAGAGACGTGCGAATTGACTTCACTCCCAGATAGAACAGATAAGCTGCCGCCAGGAGTTTCATTGTATTAAATAGTGCAGGTGACTGCGAAAGAAGAAGTGCCACACCTAGCAAGCAATACGTCACATGCAACAGTATCGCACTTCCGACACCGAGACTGGTCCAGACCCCGGAGCGCGTGCCACCGCGCATACTTTGTTGCATGACAACAGCAAAATCGGGACCGGGTGACGCAACAGCAAACAAATGCGCTATCGCTATCGTAAAGAACTCAGCCCAATACATTCATATCTCGTTTCGATAACGCATGTTTTTATTTTCAGTCAGGGAACCCGATCTGCAATTACCAGACTTATAACAGCCCTCTGACCATTGTGTGAAAAATTGTCTGATTGCGAGCGATAGTCACCACTACTCGGTGTAGCTGATCCGGAGAACGAGACAGAGGCTGAAACGAAGACCGTTTCAGCGGAAGCAATATTGAATGGGCCTACTGCATGTGAATTATCGAGCTGAATATTCATCGGCAGATCGGCAACAGTGAGATCGATAGCAGCGAGTGGAGGCAGTCCCTCTTGAGCCGCATTACGCACCGCCACAAAGACACGAAGATTCTGATCGAGCTCCAAACCCTCGGCCAGCGAGAGATCAATTTCAATAGTTGGCCCCACCGCGACATCTTGTCCATCTCCAGCTAAGCGCTGCTGCGCGAGAGTGATACTGCGGCGAAGAATTTGGGCCTGCTCACTATTTGGATTGCTCTGAATAATAAGTCGCCAATATTCGATGGCGGTCTCAAAATCTTCTCTTTCTTCTGCGTCGGCAGCTATCAGTTGCAGTATGGAAACTTCATTGGGATTAATCGCGCGCGCCTCGTCAATTACTTCAAGGATGTCAGCGGTAAAGGAAAACTCGGCAAGAATATATTTAGCCATCGCGACTCGGCCGAGTACAAGGGCCTTCTCAGGAGTCTCTTCCATGCGCGCCGCCGATTGCGTATAGGCAATCTCTGCTTCGGTGAACATGCCGATGCTGGCGAAATTTTCTGCCAAAAAATACCATGCCCAAGGCCGGTCATCGTCCGCCTGAACAAGCTCGCCTAAACTTACAATTAGATTCTGAGACTCTTGAGGATTGTCCCGATTGTTCACAGTTCGCTGAAACAATCCCATCATTTCGACATCCCTCTTAAAGCCCCACTCGCCATACAGGCCGTAGGCTACGAATGGCATCAATAAGCAGAGCAGCAAGGGAATTGCCATATTATAAGTAGTCGACTTAGCAGCCGAAGATTTTTTCTGCTTTGTTTTCCCGTTTGCAGCCAACTCTTCATCTGAGACGTCTAACAATAGGCTTTGCTGCATCTCTTGAACAAGTACATCGAACTCAGCCTGATCGAGATTGCCAGAAGCTAATTCGTTCTCAAGCTCGTCACTACGCTCTTGAAACAACGCTATGTTTTCATTTTTTCGCGATGCATCTTCAACAAATGACTCGGCTCTATTGCGAACCCACAGTGGAAGTAAAACAAAGCCTACGGCGATTGAGAAAAGTATTGCGGTAAATATCCAGAACAAGGGTTTATTCCAATTAACGAGTAAATGTGACTTACGTTTTATCGCCCAACAACTGCTTCAGGCGTTCCTGCTGCGACTTATCCAACTGGGTATCGCTGTCAGTAATTTTCCTAGCCCGCCGCCAAATTCCAAAAGCTATTAAGCCACCAATTAATAGGAACAGTAAGGGCCCAAACCATAACAACACTGTTGCGGCGGTTAGCCTAGGACGAAACAGTATAAAGTCGCCATAGCGATCGAACATAAATTGATTAATTTCACTATCGCTCATGCCTTCCATGATCATGCGATGTATTTCTCTACGCAGGTCTTCAGCGACTCCGCCGGTTGAACCCGAAAGGCTTGAGTTCTGACACATAGGGCAGCGTAATTCATCCGATAAGGTACGAAATCTATCCTGCTGCTCTTCGGTATCAAACTCGAACGTATCGACCTGCGCGTACGCTGCGCCGGGTAACACCAAGCTAGCTAATAAGGCGATACCCGCTGCTATTAGTAGAAGTAAATTGCGATTTGGAAGAATTGCCGATGAGTTCATTCTACTAAATGCCTTCTGCGCGCAATTCAGCTATTGCCGGCAGAAACTGCTCCTGCCAAACTGTTTCGTCGAGCACGCTTACGTGACGAAAGCGAATGACCCCCTTCGCGTCTACTAGGTAGGTTTCTGGAGCGCCATAGACACCTAGATCGATACCAAAGCGCCCACTCTCATCCAAGATACTGAACGAGAACGGATTGCCGTTTTCAAGCAACCAATCGACAGCCAAGTCCTGCCGATCACGGTAATTCACTCCTACGACTGGAATCTCCCCTTCTTCTGACAAGCGCATAAGGGTCGGATGTTCGATTAGACAAGGAAGACAATACGAGCCCCACACATTCAGCAAGAATATTTGCTTAGGTAGGTCCGAGTTGCTRACGTCGCTACCATCTACCGAAGTTAATTCAAAATTCGGCAGTGGYTTATCGATYAGCATCGAAGGTAGRGTCTTGGTGTCCAAATAGAGGCCACGCCAAAGCGCTATCGCTACAACAACGAAACCGAGTACTGGCAAATAGAATTTTAGTTGACTCATCGATTYGTACTAGGAGCTAGCCTGCAGCTCGCCTCCYARTGAATTYGGCTTYTTCRACWCACGATTCGACTCTGTCTGCTTTCTACGCAGGCGTCGGTAACGCTTATCAGCCGCAGCCAAGATGCCTCCAAATGACATAAAGAGGGCGCCTAACCATATCCACCGTACGAAAGGCTTCACATAGATCGTCATCGACCAGGAGTCCCCTTCTTTCTTTTCACCGAGAGTAATAAASAGATCGCGCAAGAAGCCAGCRTCGATCGCCATCTCTGTYGAAGGGGTATTCGTCGCCAAATAAATTCGTCGTTSTGGATGCAGGATTGCTATTTCCTTGCCATTTTTCAGTACGGTGAAGGTCGCCTCTTCACCGACATAGTTCGGSCCATTGACCGAAACTGTACCTTCAAACTGAAACACATAATCGCCCAGTCCTACGTCCTCCCCAGGTGATAACAGAACACTGCGCTCTGTGCTAAAAGTGCTAGTCAGCGCTACGCCAAGCAGCATGATGGCCAGACCAAAGTGCGCCATCTGCATCCCATAGTAACTAAACGACAACGCACGAAGTCCTTTCAGACGTGTTGCCTTGTTCGCTGTCTTATTCACAAGGTCCAGCAGCATCGCCAGCATGATCCACGAACCAATTGCCACAGCCAGAGTTGCTGGCAGTGAAATCTCACGCGTAACTAGCAGCGGAAGCACAACGCCTAAGGCGATGGCTGCCAATGCGACCTTACCTAGTTGTTGGAATAGATAGACCGTAGAGGTGCGCTTCCAGCGAGTAAATGGTCCAATAGACAATAGCAGCGCGAGCAGTGCCATTAACGGAATAAAGATCGTATTAAAGTAAGGGGGGCCAATCGAGATTAAGTCGTCTGTGATCGCCTGGTACACCATAGGAAAGAGTGTGCCCAAAAATATAGACGCCGCCGCCACCACTAAAATAACGTTGTTTGAGAGTAATAGGATTTCTCGCGAAACCAGATCGAAGCCAAACTCACTCTTCATTAGGGGTGCTCTGAAGGCAAACAACAGCAAGGCGCCGCCAACGCTTATCCCAAGAATAGCCAGTATGAAGAACCCCCTGTCTGGGTCGCTCGCGAACGCGTGCACCGATGTTAATAAACCGGAACGCGTGATAAAGGTGCCTAACAAGCTGCCCGCGAAGGCCAATATTGCTAACAGCACAGTCCATGCCTTGAACACGCCGCGCTTCTCAGTAGCCGCCAAGGAATGAATCAATGCCGTGCCAAACAACCACGTTATCAGCGGTGG
>JAESUV010000267.1 GCA_016762975.1 Gammaproteobacteria bacterium
CGATAGATTTTTCGAATAGTTGTAATGACTATCGTTCGTTCAGAGCCGTAGCAATGAGTTGCAGCATGTTTCTTGCAACTACATTCTTGTTGCCTTCTTTTAGTTCAGTTTCACTTGTTTCGGTTAAAGCTGTGACGACGATGGAATCGCTATTAAATGTTTCGGTCGCGTTATTCGCAAACAGCATATCGAGGCCTTTGTGCTTTAATTTTTCTTTCCCGTTGCTGACGATGTCATTTGTTTCGGCTGCGAAGCCAACGACAAAAGGTTTGACTTTGAGCTGTGCAACCTCACTAATAATATCCGGGTTCTTTATCAGCGTGAGCTGCATCTGCTTGTCAGACTTTTTAATCTTCTGTGCTTCGACCTCCAGAGGTCGGTAATCGGCTACGGCAGCAACGCCGATGAATACGTCGCAACCTGTCATGGCTTCGTGCGTTGCTTTGAGCATCTGGGCCGCACTGATAACATCGATGCGCTTGACGTGCTCAGGAGTGGCCAGGTTAACCGGCCCGCTGATGAGAGTCACTTTTGCCCCCGCCGCTACTGCCTCGGCAGCCAGCGCATAGGCCATCTTGCCGGAGCTGTGATTGCTTATGAATCTTACTGGGTCGATTGCCTCTCGCGTCGGTCCTCCAGTGATGACGAAGTTTTTACCTGCGAGTTCGCCAGTTTCAAACAGACCGGCACTTAGCTCTACTAACTTCGCCGGTTCCAACAGGCGCCCTGGTCCTATATCGCCGCAGGCCTGTTCGCCATCTGCTGGGCCAAAAATATGGTAGCCGCGACCGACCAACACATTCAAATTAGTCGTTGTGCTGTTATCCGCCCACATCGCTTGGTTCATTGCTGGTGCGACWGCAATCTTCGCTGATGTAGCGAGCACCAYAGTAGAGAGGATGTCATCTGCCTGACCTTGGSTGATACGAGCAATGAAATCTGCTGTAGCGGGTGCRATTAATACTAAGTCGGCCCAACGAGCTAACTCAATATGGCCCATGGCCGCCTCAGAATCGCTATCTAGCAAATCTAGATGGACGCGCTGGCCCGATAGTGCCTGCATGGTAAGCGGTGTAATGAACTGGGTTGCGGCGCGCGTCATGCCTACCTTGACCTCAGCGCCCGCCTTGATTAGCAGGCGCGTGAGCTCGGCACATTTGTATGCTGCGATGCCGCCGGTAATGCCGAGTAAAATGCGCTTGTTAGTAAGGCTTAACATGGAGACCCAGTAAATATAGGCAGTTTAAGAGATAGCTAGACTATCAGCTAGCTTTGCGTTAATCAATTTGACGGCAAATTAACGGTTTTACCGATAGCCGTCTATTCTTTTATTAGCTGGACAGTAGTTGTTAGCAAGGAAATTGCCAAATATGGTGGATGTAATCAAGGAATTACCCTGATGAGTATGGCGGACTGGCCACAGGGCGAGCGCCCTAGAGAGAAGTTGTTTAATAAGGGTGCCGCTAGCCTGTCTGACGCAGAGCTGCTGGCCGTAATGCTACAGACAGGCACCAAGGGCAGGACTTCGCTAGACATTGCTAGAGACATGCTCAGCCGCTACGGGGGCCTGATTGGACTTTTGGCCGCAGATCCCGCCAGCCTCATTGAGAATTCTGGCATTGGGGCAGCTAAAGCTGCACGATTCGTGGCAATGAAGGAGTTGTCTCAGCGCCATATGCTGGAGGCCATACAGCCGAAGGATATCTTAACTAGTTCGGAGGCAACCCGAGATTATTTGCGGGCAAAATATAGGGATTGTCAGAGCGAGATATTTAGCTGTTTGTTTCTTAATAATCAACACCATATCGTGAAGCTGGAGGAGCTTTTTCGCGGCACTATCGATGGGGCGGCAGTCTACCCTAGAGAGGTCGTTAAACGCTGTCTGTATCACAATGCGGCGGCGGTAATACTGGCCCACAACCATCCCTCCGGCATAGCGGAGCCTAGCCGTGCGGATATAGCCATAACCAAAAAACTAAGTACTGCCTTGGAATTGATCGATGTGCGTGTATTGGATCATTTGGTGATTGGCAACTCGATGGTGGTTTCATTTGCAGAGCGCGGTCTGCTGTAAGAGGGCAGCACCTTCGGTGCTGCAGGCTAGTTGATAGCCCTACATTGGCGCCGAGGTTTTACGCGCATGGCTTGCAGAGCAGCCCGAACTCCTCATTATCTTGCTATTAGCAGATCATTCTGGTATAAAACGCAGCTCTTTTTTGTCCCTAGTTCTCTGTTGAGTCTGGGCACAAGAAATAGCCAAACAAGACAAGTAATTAGTTAACACAAACGAGGCAGCTAAATGTCCAGGGTCTGTATGGTAACTGGCAAGAAACCAGTTACAGGAAACAACGTTTCCCACGCGAAAAACAAAACACGGCGTCGATTTTCGCCAAATATCCACTCCCATCGATTCTGGGTAGAGTCTGAGAAGCGCTTTGTTAAGCTGCGCTTGTCGACCAAGGGTATGCGTATCATCGATAAGAACGGCATAGACGCGGTACTGGCGGATATTCGAAACAATGGCGTTCGCGTATAAACGCGCCTGGGCCAAGCTAGGAATAAATAAATAGGCAACGATTATGAGAGATTTGATTAAGCTGGTTTCAAGTGCCAAGACTGGTCACTACTACACCACTGATAAGAACAAACGAACTATGCCGGATAAGATGGAAATAAAGAAATTTGATCCAGTTGTTCGCAAGCACGTGATCTACAAAGAAGCTAAAATCAAGTAAGAGCACTTTGGGATAGCTTAGCTATTCCCAGAATCGATAGAGCCGGGATTTTCATCTGAAAGCTCCGGCTTTTTGTTGCCTGCAAAATATTGAATTAGAGTGCCACGCACACTATGGGTGAGTCTTTTGAGTCAAAGACTGATCAAATAAAAGGGAATCGTCTCAGCCTCAATGCGTTCTCAGGGTCACTTTCCTTTGCTTAGGCGCTTCATCAACTTTTCTGTGCTGGTAAGCAATTTTTTGTCTGCTTTAAACTCTTTCTTTAACTTRCCGACTGTCGTTGAAACAGTGCCATAGCGCTTCAATTTGAATAACTTGGCGATTAACTGCAGGGTTACGGCCGAGAGCTCCTGACACAGATACATGGCTACCCAGCGYGGCACGTTCTTCGAACCAGGGCCTCGGGCGGCCGTATAAATACTTGCCTCAGAAACTTTAAACTCTTTAGCTACTACGCTGATGATTTGTTTGCAAGAAGGTCTCCATTTAGCATTCGCGCCTCGRGAAACACCGCGAGCGGCGGTGGCAGATTTCTTCTTTTGTGCYGCCTTACGAAATTTGTCATCACCAAGCAGGGAAGACAAATTCTTCTTCCCGTAAARGTGTGCTAATTCTTCCGTTACCCCTTGRGTRACTAATTTTTTGTAAGCGATGGGCCGCTTCGCGGGAGCAGTGTGTAATTGTTTAAGCGTTTCGTCACGATTGAACCAGRTCGGTGGTTTAGCTTTGCGAGTGAAATTAGTATAGCTAGACCATGGGTAGCTAGTYAGCTCAGAWGCYTTCACTCGAGTATGTATRTAGCTTGATAGCGGCAGTAGGTATTTGTCKGCTTGAACTAGCACGGCTTTGTAACGGCCTCTGAAAAGCGARCCGYCGCTGCCYTTCATTTTTTGATAYTGCTGGGTGTACAAGCCRTCAATCTGGCGCATGAAGCGACTAAGGTTCGCTTCTGGCGTTTTCACYACGAGATGATACTCGTCTTTTAGTAAGCAGTAAGCATGCACCTCTACATTGAGTCGAGAACAAGTTTCACYKAGRCTATCGAGRAAAGCTTCGTAGTACTTCGCCGMRGGAAAYACRCGTTGTTTGTCAAGGCCGCGATTGGATACGTGATAAACAGCATCGGGATATTCAATTCTCAGTGGTCTGGCCATCTTATTGTTCTCTTTATTGCTTGGGATAGAATTAGAGCTGACCCTCTATGGGGCAGGCGTATAATTAACGCAAATAYCCTAGCGCGTCAACAGCGTTGAGTTTGATGGATTGAAAATTCGTTTAAATGGAAAGRTAGARTTGTAGTTTGTGGGATGTGTCACTGTAAAGGCAATGTTTTTTACTAATTGTTCCACGACAGGASCGRTTCTRKATCTCTATTTAATTCAGGARTAGTTGACCAATTYAGTCTGAATTAGAAATGGATTGGTYGGTATAGAAGACTAGATATGCAGGAAGATMGCTACTAAGGYCGAATTGCTTTTAYCACAACTCGCTTCGGAGCGGGAAGGCCTTCTATTGTGAGCCGCGGATTATTCATATCTAACGCATCTTCGAGAGAGTCAAATGGCATCCATTCGGTTTTTCGTTGTTCATCAACCGTGGTAATCGATTCATCGATAACCGAAATTTGTTCCATCCCGCAGCGAGAGAGCCATTGTASYAAAGTGGGAATACTTGGGACGAACCAAACGTTGCCCATGCGCGCATATTTCTTTTCGGGCGTTAGGCTGTAACCTGCCTCGCCATCGACACATATCGATTCAATCACCAGYTCGCCYCCGGGCCGAAGGCAGCTCTTCARCTGCAGAATATGATCGATCGGCGAGCGCCGGTGATAGATGACCCCCATCGAAAAAACGGTGTCGAAGTAATTCAGTGACGGCGGTAGCTGTTCCAGAGTGAGRGGCAATACAAATACCGGAGACTGGGCTGCAAAATGTTTTAGYAACCAGAACTGCGCAAGATAGGCGATATGTGGATCGATACCCAGCACCATTTCGGCGCCTGCCTCTAACATACGAAATCCATAGTAGCCATTGCCACTACCTACATCGAGTACACGTCGCGATTCTAGCGGTGTGATTTCTTTTTTGAGACGGTCCCATTTTAGATCGGATTGCCACTCCGAATCGATGTCTATGCCGAACAGTTCATAAGGGCCCTTGCGCCAAGGGATAAATCCTAGGAGTTGCTTGTGTAGTTGAGCGAGGGTCTCCGGGTCGCTATCGCTAGCGCAACCGATTCTAACTTTGCTGCCAAACTCTACTGAACTGGGTTGAATCTGGGGCAGTTCGGATAGCAACTTAAGCCATCTCGGGAAATCGCCATAGCGAATTTTCTGCAGGAATTCGTCCGTCGTGAAGGGAAGCAATGCTTCCAGTGG
>JAESUV010000128.1 GCA_016762975.1 Gammaproteobacteria bacterium
GCTATTGCTACGATGGAACAAAGTACAATGGGCAACATCAACCAGCCACCGGCCCGAATTATTTCTACCACGTGTTTCCTCCAAAAAATCTATATATAACTCTACCATATCCACTAGTACGTGGCCTACGGAGTACTGCCAGTACTGAGCACTAGACTTATCGGCATCAATCGCAGGTCTGATTAACGCCAATATCGAAAATTTTGTTTCCGAAATTCGTGAAGACGGATAATTTCATCATTCCGTGTTCCTTTCGCGGCAAATTCGCCACCAAATTCTATGCTGATCATGCCAGTCTCGGCAGTGATGAGAGCCTCAGTCTCGAACTCCCCGTAGCGGGCAACTACCTTTTCATGAGGATGAGAAAAGCTATTACGATAACCCGCAGAGAATATTACGTAGTCAGGCTCGACACGTTTAAGAAAAGCATAACTCGAAGAACTTTGACTCCCATGATGCGGAGCAAGCAACACCTGACTCGCGAGCTCCCTGCCATAGTGTCTAGCAAGATCCGCTTCCGCCTCCCTCTCTATATCTCCTGGCAGCAAGACGCTGCCTACTTTGGAGCGGATTTGTAACACACAGGAGTTATTGTTTTCCGAGGAATAGTGACGACCACTCTGTAGGAAGCGAAACTCGACGCCATCCCAGATCCATGAGTCGGTAGCGGCACACAGTGTCGTAGGGTGCTGTGCACTCAGACCCAGCTGATTACTTATCAGCCTTTCTATTTTGATATTTGACTCAATACCGCGCAGCCCTCCCGCATGGTCATTGTCACCATGACTGACTACGACGGCATCAAGCACGTTTATATCTAAGGAGCGAAGTGTCGGCACTACAACCGCAGAACCAATATTGAAATCGGGACCAAGATTCGCGCCGGTGTCATATAGAAGGGCATGTCTGCGCGTCTGAACAATGACGGCGAGACCCTGTCCCACATCGATTACATGCACGCGCAGGGTGTTTTTCTCGTCAGCCGACGACCTAAGGCGCTCAGGTATCGGCAACACGCAAAGCAGCAATGGAATTGCTAGAGCTTTTCGACACACCCCCTTAGGCAGCAGCAATAACAGCACCGCAAAGAACAGAGCGAGCACATTCCAGCTACTAGGCTGCGCTACTTGCAACTGCAGTGAACTAGACCCCCACTCCACCAAGAATTCCATAAACCTAACCAGCAATGAGATAGCAGCGTGAGCGATAGCAAACAACAGAACCCCAGCCGGCTCATACACAAAACCAACCATCAAAGACGCGAAACAAAGAGGAACTATGAACAGACCGACAATCGGAATGGCGATTATATTGACCAGCGGAGCCAGCAGCGAAAGCTGTTGTGTAAAAAATATCAGTGGCACCGCCAGCGCGATGAAAACGACCAGTTGCGGGCGAACAAAAAATTGCGTAGCCCGTGTTAACTTATCACTGAGTGAAACTTCTATCTGCTCGGCTCTTACAGCTGCTTGAGATACGCCTGCAAACGCCAACAGCGCGGCGACCGCTATGAACGACAACCAAAACCCACCGCTGACAATAGCCAGCGGATTTACCAATAGAACAACAAACATCGCAAACAGAAGCCGAAAGGAAATTTGATAGCGCGCATTCCAAAAAACACCACAGATAAGTACGGCGATCATGATAAATGCACGCTGTGTGGGCAAGCTAAAACCTGCGAGCAACGCATACAGAAAGGCAGCAGCTAGCGCAAAGAAAGCAGCGAATTTTTGAGCGGGCAGCAGTCTGCCAATACCAACAAGCTTTCCGGCAATCAGCGCCAACCAAAATGCGATACCGCTGATCATGCCGATGTGCAACCCCGATATGACGAACAGATGATTGCTTCCTGTCGCGGTAAAAAGCTTCCAGCTGTCCTGCGAAATGGCCGTCTTGTCACCGAGCAGCAGCGCGATCAAGAGACCACCATAGCGGTATCCAGCTAACATTCGCTGCAACTTTATCTTTAGAGAATAGCGCACCGAGTGCAGCCACACCGAGGGCGAGAAACCAAGCCCTACCAATGGAGACTCAATCTGCTCATTCGTAGCCGAATCACGCACATAGCCGCGCGCACTAATGCCCTGCTGAAACAGCCAAGCCTCGTAGTCAAAGCCGCCTGGATTGGAGAATCCGTGTGGACGATTTAGCCGCACTGCAAAGCGCCAATACTGTCCAGGGAGCACGGTGGAGCCACCGTAGTAATTGAGCATCACCTTGCGTGGAAAGAACCCTGATGGCGCRCGCAGAATCTCAAATTGAAACTGCTGCGCRATCAATGATYGCTCTGGCAAGCCGATCACCACRCCCTCAACCTGMAGCGTTTCYCCTTCTAGAGCTTCTGGCAGRCGCTCAGCCARGCGATTGTMAGCCCAATTAAGATGCCAACATGCTCCTAGCGAAACTAGCARCAASCCACAAACTACTWGKCGAATAAAACCSGTAAWCCTCAGCAACTCTASTAGCAACAACRAGARCAGCAGGAYGSCGGYRGAAACCAGRSAGAGAGTTAGAGCAAYTGAAACATCGGCAACGAAGGTGGCGCYSGCAATGCCTGCGCACATCAACAMTAGAACGCAGCGCATCCCTACTCCTACTTACCTCACCYTGTTACACCTTGCTTTACTAGTTATAGGAAGCGGTGAARGRTAAAGCGAGGAYTAGGGGAAACTATTCGTGGCGCAGCGCATCGGCCGGCTGAATAGACGCCGCCTTCATCGCCGGATAGATGGTTGCCAACATGGAAAGCACCAGCACGCCCAAGGCGACATAAGCCACATCGAGAAGGTTTAATTCCGAGGGGAGAAAATCAATTGGGTAGACTTCGGCATTCAGTATCTGAATGGAGAATGTGGCCTCTATAAATGCAGCGAACTGACTTACATAGAGCGAGCCCAGCACACCCAGCACCACACCAATCGCAATACCGGTGAGACCAACAAAGCAGCCCTGCCACATAAATATGTGATTGATCRTCTTCGGGCTTGCACCCAATGTTCTYAATATCGCGATGTCRCCRCGCTTGTCGCGCACGATCATGATGAGGCTAACTACCAAGTTAAACGCYGCCACACCGATTAACAGCCATAGCATAAAACTAATGATTCCYCGCGAAAACTGAATATTTTYATAGATCGCRCCCAGKGTWGCCWCCCARCTCTCACTGCGTAATGYACCCGGCAGATCCGCSATGATTTCTTGGCGCACCATTTCGGCYTGTAACACATCGGCAGTACGGATATGTACAGCRTTGTAAGGSGTGCGCAGYCTGAACAGWGCGYGTGCAGCKGCGAGATTGATCATCACTAGGTTGCCATCTAGCTCCTGCGCACCCACTCTGTAGATTCCCACAACATCGAAGCGCTTGAACGTTGCCAGCGGCGTGATCGGATTTATAGAGATCGACGTGGAGAAGAGGTCTACTTTATCGCCTAGCTCTACCCCCAGCCTATTTGCGAGCGTCTGCCCGAGCACCACACCCCAGCGATTATCGATCAGCGCTTTAAGATCACCCTCGCGCATGAATCGATTGATGGCTGAATACTCAGCCTCCAGCGCGGCATCGATGCCATTTATCACTACGCCTTTGTGGCTTCCTTCTGTCGCGGCGACGCCAATGGCCTGAATTACCGGCGAGATGGAGACAATAGCTGGGTTCTGCTCAATAGTGGCGCGAATTTCCTGCCACCGTGCATCGCTAAGGTTTTCTTCTGAGGTAAGGGTAATATGCGGCACGATACCGAGCACGCTCTGCCTCATCTCCTTATCGAAGCCATTCATTACTGAGAGCACAATGATGAGGATGGCAAGGCCTAAGGCGAGGCCGAAGATAGAAATAGCCGACATGAAGGAAACTAGATGACTGCTCTTGCCGGCACTCACGTAGCGAAATGCAATGAAGCGCGACAAAGACAGCGGCTTATTGCTCATGCAATAGACCGTCGGCGAGCAGAAACTTTCGCTCCATAGAAGACGCTAGCAACTCATCATGAGTGACGACGATGAAACTTATCTGTAGCTTTTCGTTCAAGTCGTTCATCAGCGCATGAATCTCGGCGGCAGTATTCCGGTCGAGGTTGCCGGTGGGCTCATCGAGCAAGACACAACTCGGCTCAGTCACCAAGGCGCGTGCAATCGCGACTCGCTGTCGCTCGCCACCAGAGAGCTCAGAGGGTTTGTGTTCGACTCTAGCCGCTAGTCCGACCCTTGCTAATATGACTCGAGCCCGCTCGGCCGCGTCAACCATAGGTAGCCTAGCAATTAATAGCGGCATACACACATTCTCGAGCGCCGAAAACTCGCCGAGTAAATGGTGAAATTGATACACGAAGCCAAGGTGTTTGTTGCGTAAAAATCCGCGCTCGGTCTCATCGACCTGGGCCAAATCCTTGCCCGCTATAGTGACCTTGCCGCTGGTAGGCAGGTCGAGCCCACCCAACAGATTGAGCAAGGTGGTTTTGCCGGAACCAGAACTACCTACAATCGCGATCCGCTCACCGCGACCAACCTGCAAATTCACACCCTTCAATACCTGCACGAGCTGCGGCCCTTGAGAATAAGTTTTCTCAAGCTGCTCACAAGTCACTACTGTCGAATTCTCTGTCATATCAATCTACTACTCATAGCGCAGCACTTCTGCCGGCTGAATTTTACTGGCGCGGTAGGCTGGGTACAGCGTCGCGAGAAAACTAATTGTAAGCGCCGCGACACAGATCAGCGCCACCTCTCCCAAATCGATCTGGGTTTGCAAATGGGAAATAAAATAGCGATTCGAATCAGTCGCCAATGAATTTATAATTCGCTCAAGAATAAGACTGATATCGGTAATATTAGCCGCCAACAACATACCGAGGATTGCACCGACCAATGTTCCTAATAACCCCGCGACCAAACCTTGCACCATGAAGATCTTCATAATAGTGCCCCTGCTCGCGCCCATGGTGCGTAGGATCGCCACGTCCGGCCCCTTATCGGCGACAACCATAACCAAGGTAGAGACAATATTCACGGCACCCACCACCACTATCATCAAAAGCATGAAACTGGTAAGCACCTTCTCCATGCGCAGCGCATTAAACAAGCTCGCCTGCGCCTCATCCCATGAC
>JAESUV010000193.1 GCA_016762975.1 Gammaproteobacteria bacterium
GAATGGGGTCAGGTTCCGAATGTAACAATAGATCAGGAAGGGTTTATCTACGCCTTTCATCGCGCTGATCCACCGGTACTAAAGTTCGATCCTAGCGGTAAGTTGGTGGACTCGTTTGGTTCAGATTGGGTAACGACTCCACATGGCTTTCGCGCCGCTCCCGATGGCTCGCTCTGGGCAACTGATTACAATCCCCAGACAGGACACACCGTGACGCAGTTCGATACAGACGGCAGGGTCTTGTTGCGATTTGGAGCGAGGGGTTTTCGCGGAGTCGGCCCGAATACGTTCGATGGCCCGGCCGATTCGGCGGTCGCTGCCAACGGGGACATATTTGTTGCTGACGGGCATTGGAACAATCGCATAGTCAAATTTAGTAAGGAAGGCAGATACCTGATGGAATGGGGTAGTAAGGGTGCTGGCCCAGGCCAATTCGACCTCCCTCACACTATTGTTATTGATCGAAGAGGGCGTGTATTGGTTGGAGATCGTTCCAATCACCGTATTCAGATTTTCGATCAAGAGGGTGGTTACATTACCGAGTGGGATCAGTTCGGCTGGCCGAGTGGCATGTTCATCGATCAGAACGACATACTCTATGTGGCCGATTATCAGAGCAAACGCGGTGTAACCTATGGCAGCGCTGAGGACGGCACAGTTATGGGCTTCATCGAGGGTTCTGAACCCGAAGGCGTAGTGGTAGATGCCGATGGCAACGTCTACACTGGAGAAGTCACTGGTGGCGAGGGTGGCGAGGGAAGTATCATGCGTAAGTTCATTAAACAGTAAGCTTCTCGGGCGGGTCTTTAAATGGTTAGTATTCCATCCACCTTATATTGACGGGTTCAGCGCCATCCCGATGTTTGCCGGCAAGGCGCGGTGTGCAATTAATGGTTATTCCCTTGATAAGCGCAGCAACGCCGCTGGCGAGCATCATAAGGTGGATGGAGTGCTAGTAAGACCCGCTTGCAGATTTCTGATAGAATTCAGCCTCGTTTTTGACAAATAATAGTGGGTATTCAGCAGCTCTGCTGGAGTCACATATCAATGAATTTCTTAGTAGGTTACAAGCCTCTAGCAGCGTTAAGGGTTATGCATCGCGTATGGAATTAGCTGAAGAAAACTTGAATGAACACCATCTCGACGAGAAGGAAGTGGTCGATGTAGTCGTGCGCTTCGCCGGAGATTCCGGTGACGGTATGCAGTTGGCCGGAAATAGTTTCACTGAGGCCACCGCGCTCTACGGGAATGACCTGTCGACATTTCCAGACTTTCCTGCCGAGATTCGTGCGCCAGTGGGTGCAACTTTCGGTGTCTCCGCATTTCAGATTTACTTCGGTGCCGAAGATGTAACCACCGCAGGTGATGCACTCGACGTGCTCGTTGCGATGAATCCGGCTGCGCTGATTACTAACATAGATAACCTGGTAGATGGCGGATTGCTTATCGTCGATAGCGGGGCATTCACTGCCAAGAATCTGACTAAGGCGAAGTATCAGAGCAATCCTTTAGAGGATGGGTCCCTAGATAAATTTCGCGTTCTTGAGATCAACATCTCGAAGCAGGTTCTGGCCGCAGTTGAAGAATTTAATCTTGGTCACAAAGCCGGCATGCGTAGCAAGAACATGTGGACTCTGGGCTTAGTACTTTGGTTGTTCGATCGCGATCGTGCCGGGACCATCGAGAGCCTGAAGACGAAGTTTGCCAGCAAGCCTGCGATAGCGAGCGCAAATATTGCCGCATTGAATGCGGGCCATGCCTATGGAGAAACCGCGGAGCTGCCTGCTGGAATACATGTCTACAAGGTGCCGAAGGCAAAAGTTTCACCTGGCACCTACCGTAATATGACTGGCACGAATGCGCTTGCTTGGGGGCTGATCGCGGGTTCTGAGTTGGCGAGTATRGATCTGCTGTTCGCCACCTACCCAATTACACCAGCATCGGGTCTATTGCATGAACTGGTGCTTCGTCGCGACTTCAATATCAATACGTTTCAGGCGGAAGACGAAATCGCTGCCGTGTGTGCTGCAATAGGCGCATCTTTCGCCGGCTCGCTAGGAGTTACGTCGAGTTCTGGCCCCGGAATCGCTCTAAAGGCCGAGGGAATAGCGCTGGCCTGTGCAACAGAGTTGCCATTGATAGTTGTTAATACACAGCGCGGTGGTCCATCGACGGGTCTGCCGACTAAGACCGAGCAGTCAGATTTGAATATGGCGCTGCATGGCAGGCACGGCGATACGCCGATGCCTGTTATTGCATCCGCAACGCCCACAGATTGTTTTGATGTGGCTATAGAGGCTGTGCGCCTAGCAACGAAATACATGACGCCTGTAATGCTGCTTTCCGATGGCTACCTAGCGAATGCAGCTGAGCCTTGGAAGATACCGGATTTTTCTGAGTTCGAACCATTCCCAGTGGAACACTACACCAAGGCAGAAGACTTTAAGCCTTCGATTCGGAATGAGGAGACTCTAGCGCGCGTCTGGGCTAAGCCTGGAACTGCGGGTCTTGAACACCGTATCGGCGGCATCGAGCGCAGTTTCGACACCGGCGATATATCTTACGACTCTGCCAATCATCAGAAGATGACAGACTTGAGACAGGCTAAGATTGCAGGAATCGCAAACGACATTCCTTTGCAGGAAGCCTGCCTCGGAAACGAAACCGGCAAGCTAGCTGTTGTTGGATGGGGCTCTACCTACGGCGCTATCCATCAGGCTGTTAAGCGGGCACGCGCTGAAGGTTTGGATGTCTCACATATCCATGTRCGCTATCTMTCTCCCCTGCCTCGAAATCTSGGAGAGCTACTTACAAGTTTCGATTCGATTCTGGTGCCGGAGATGAACACGGGTCAATTCGTRCAGCTCATTCGTTCCGAATATTTAATYGATGCACAGGCATTGAACAAGGTGGCTGGACAACCGTTTAAAATTGGTGAAATTYTRGCGGCAATACACGAGAAGATGGCCGCTATCCGGAGCAAGTCATGAATCAAGCGCTACCTAAATTGACCGTCAAGGACTACGCCTCCGATCAAGAAGTGCGTTGGTGTCCAGGCTGTGGTGACTACGCCATCCTAAAGACTATTCAGAAGCTGATGCCCACATTCGAGCAGCCAAAAGAGAATCAAGTATTTATATCCGGCATTGGTTGTTCTTCACGTTTCCCTTATTACATGAACACCTTCGGCTTCCATACTATTCACGGCCGGGCTCCGGCAGTAGCAACCGGCGTTAAGCTCGCTAACCCAGAATTGGATGTGTGGGTAATTACCGGCGATGGCGATGGTTTTAGTATCGGTGGCAACCACATGTTGCATGTGTTGCGGCGCAATGTAGATCTGCAGATCCTACTTTTTAATAATGAGATATATGGCCTTACTAAGGGGCAGTATTCTCCGACGTCTCAGACTGGCACGCGAACTCCATCGTCGCCTACTGGGTCTATCGATCTTCCACTGGTTCCTTGTGAAGTTGCAATAGGTTCAGGGGGCACTTTTATAGCACGTACTATAGATATCCAAGCGAAGCATTTGGCGGAGGTAGTGACTCGCGGTCATCAGCATAGAGGCACGTCTTTCATAGAGATATTGCAGAACTGCCCAATTTACAACGATGGTATATTCGCTCAGCTAACGGACAAGAAGATAGCTGCTGACTTTAAGGTTGAACTCGCTCATGGCGAGCCCATAGTATTTGGCAAGGAGCGCGAGCAAGGTATTCGACTTAACCACGACCGTCTTAAATTGGAGTTAGTCGATGCGACTAGTGATGATGTACTGGTCCATGACGAAACCAATAAAGTATTGGCCACACTGCTTGCGACCATGAAAGGGCCAGATTTTCCGGTGGCGATAGGTGTAATTTACCGTGAAGAAAAGACCTCCTATGTAGATGACTCGCAGCAGCAATTGATTTCGGTTCGCAAAGCCAAGAGTTCCATGACAGACCTCTTAACGAGTGGGCACACCTGGAAAGTTGAATAGCGCGCAACGCGGGATTTACTCTTTACGTGGTGTTTGCTGTCAAATAATTGAATTAGAAACAGGTGTAGCCTAAGTTCATGAGTAATCAAAGTAACAATCGTCGGCACTTTTTGCAGATGGGTTTGCAAGGGGCCGCTTTGTTTGCGGCAGGTGGCCTGTTACGTTTTAAGCAGGCCGCAGCCACAGGCATTGATAGTGGCGCATTCCACTCTCTTAACAATTTAGGTCCCCTGCTTGAGCCCGATGCTAACGGCCTTAAGTTGCCCGCAGGTTTTAAGTCGCGCGTCATTGCCCGCTCTGGCGAGGCGCCGGCCGGCTTACCAGGATATACATGGCACTCGGCACCGGATGGGGGCGCTACATTTCCTGCAGACGATGGCGGCTGGATCTACGTCTCCAACAGCGAGATGCCCAACTTTACTGGCGGTGTCGGCGCGATCCGCTTTGATGCAGAGGGCGAAATAGTCGATGCGTATCAAATTCTGAAGAACACCTCTATCAATTGCGCTGGCGGTCCTACTCCTTGGGGCACTTGGCTGTCCTGCGAAGAATTTACAGAGGGACAGGTTTATGAATGCGATCCGATGGGTAAAAACCCCTCGGTTCTCAGGCCCGCCCTAGGGACATTTGAGCACGAAGCTGTTGCGGTCGATAGCGAAAATCAATGCCTGTATCTAACGGAAGACCTGCCCGATGGTGCTTTCTATAAGTTTACTCCCGAGAATTCATTGCCGGACATAAGTAGTGGGAAGCTGGAGATAGCATCGGTCGCAGAAAGGAATGGGAAATCGTTTGTCGATTGGGTTTCCGTGCCTGATCCTCTGGCGAAAGCTAAAGCAACACGGTTGCAAGTTCCTTCCTATACTGTTTTCAAGGGCGGCGAGGGCATTGCGATCTATGAGGGAAGAGTTTACTTCACAACCAAACATGACAACCGTGTCTGGGTCTACCACACGAGCACTCAACAACTTGAAGTGTTATACGATGTTGAGACCAGTGATAACCCGATTCTGCGAGGTGTAGATAACGTCGTTATTACCCCTACCGGTGACGTCCTCATAGCAGAGGATGGGGGTGATATGCAGATCGTGGT
>JAESUV010000129.1 GCA_016762975.1 Gammaproteobacteria bacterium
GCGCCAGTTTCGGCATCAAGTGCTACTAGGAAGAAGCCAGGGGTGGAGATATAAACCACGCCCTTGCCGTCGACTCTGGAGTAACCAATCCCCTTGCCGTAAGACGCGCGCATGGAATATTCCCAGCGGCCCGTGTTTGGCAGGCGGTAGGACCAAAGGGTTTCACCGGTTTTGGGATCGATCGCAACCACGTTGCGGCGAGGGCCAGATACGGTGAATAGCCTACCGTCTACATACGTAGGCGTCGAACGGCCAGCGCGGCCATTAAAGCTAGAGCCATCCCATTCCCAGGCAACTTCTAGTTCGTCGAAGTTCTCTGCTGTGATTTCAGCGGCAGGTGTATAGCGTGTGTGAGCGTAGTCGCCACCGAGTGTGTACCACTCGACGGTGTCGTCTGTGACCAGATTCTGGCTCATACCAATCTGCGGCAATATGCCGAGAAAGGCCATTAAAAAGCTTAAACGTGCGAGCTTTTTGGCGATTGAGCCTGAATATTTTGAAGAACGTGATTTCATTTTTAAAGCCTCATTAGATGCAAGATCCAGTGGAGAATATCATAGGCCATATAGTTAATGATAAGAGGAGCTGTAAGATTAAATAGCCATAAAAAAAGACGAAAGGATTAATCATCCTTTCGTCTTTTTTTTGTCGAACTTACTGTCTTTCGATCTAAGGTAGACCGACTTACAGTTTAATGTGCTGCACCACCGGTCGCGCGTGCGCCAGGTAATGCCATTGCAGTTAGCTTGGCGCCTGTTTGCAAGATGATGTACTGATGTCCATCGTGCATCCAAGAGCTCATGCCGTAGCGGCTTTGTGCAGGCACTTCGATACGACCAATTTCTTCGCCGGTCTGCTTATCGATGCCGTATAGCAATGCGGTTGTACCGTCGTGGTCCATGTCTGAATAAATCAGCATGTTACGGGTAGTTACCATAGTAATAGCATTTCCAGTACCAGTATCGCCAATGTCTATTCCTTCTAGAGCAGGGTTGTTGCGGATACGGTCAGGTGTCTCACCTGTTGGGATTTGGAATGCTATCTCGCCTGTGTTCATGTCGTAAGCAGTGATATTGCTATACGGTGGCTTCCAGTATGGCAAGCCTGAAGCAAGGCGAGGTGTGCGAGGACGGGCGCCATTTGCATAGGCAGCGAAAGTAGTTCCCGTTGGTTGGTCAATGCGAGCATCGGCCTCGTCGCCAGGAATAATACGCTGCCAGCTACAAGCTCTTCTAGATGTAACATAGAGGAAGCCGGTTGTAGGGTCTGCTACTGGCGGGTTATTAATATTTGCACCACCACCGTCACCTGGGCACATCGCAGACGCAATCTTGCCGGCTGGATCATCCGAATGGATTGGTGGATTAAACAGCGGGCCCATGTCGTAATTAGCCAACACTTCGAGTGCTTCGCGGCGTAGTTGAGGCGTGAAGTCGATTAGGTCTTCTTCGCTTAGGCCCTGCATTTCGAAAGGCGGTGGCTTAGATGGGAAAGGCTGAGTTTGAGAAAGCTTCTCGCCAGGAACCATTGATGCAGGAACAGCGCGTTCTTCCATAGGCCAAAGCGGCTCACCCGTCATACGATCGAAAGAGTAGACAAAGCCCTGTTTCGTTACCTGATGTACAGAAGGAATCATGCCTCGTCCAGGGATATTCAAATCTAGCTGAATAGGCGCAGCCGGGTTGTCGTAGTTCCACACATCGTGATGTACAGTCTGGAAATGCCAGCGTCGTTCGCCAGTTTCGGTATCCAGTGCAATCAGGCTAGTACCGAACAGGCCATCGCCAGGGCGGAAGCCGCCGTAGTAATCGATTGTCGGTGGATTGGTTGGAACGTAGACGATGTTGTTCTCAGGATCGGCTGTAAGCGGTGCCCAAGAAGAGACATCTCCTGTCCATTGCCATGCATCGTTTTCCCAAGTCTCGTGGCCGTACTCGCCCGGTTGTGGAATTACATTGAATTTCCACTTAAGCGCGCCAGTAGTCTTGTCGTACGCGAGGATATCGCCGGGAACGTTTTCGATTCTCGCCTGCAAGTAACCTTGCTCGGCCGAGTTGCCAACGATAATGGTGTCATTAACCACAATCGGTGGTGAGGAAGTAGTGATGTAGCCAGTCTCCAGTGGAATGCCTTCATACGGATCATAGGGATGGCCCAGATCAGCAAGCATGTCCACGACGCCAGTTGCAGGGAAGCCATCTACCGGTACTTGCCCACCAAAGCCTTCTAGAGGAGCGCCAGTTTCGGCATCAAGTGCTACTAGGAAGAAGCCAGGGGTGGAGATATAAACCACGCCCTTGCCATCGATTCTGGAGTAAGCAATCCCCTTGCCGTAAGAAGCGCGCATGGAATATTCCCAGCGGCCCGTGTTTGGCAGGCGGTAGGACCAAAGGGTTTCACCCGTCTTGGGATCGATCGCAACCACGTTGCGGCGAGGGCCAGATACGGTGAATAGCTTGCCGTCTACATAAGTAGGAGTTGAACGACCTGATTGGCCGTTAAAGCTGGAGCCATCCCATTCCCAAACCACTTCGAGCTCATCGAAGTTTTCTGCCGTGATCTCATTAGCAGGGGTATAGCGGGTGTGGGCGTAGTCGCCACCAAGGGTGAACCACTCGGCGGTATCGTCGGTGACCAGATTCTGGCCCATGCCAATCTGTGGCAATATGCCCAGAACGGCGGCCAGACAGCTCATTGTTGCGAGCCTCGATGGCTGCGAGCCGAATATTGTTGAAGGACTTAATTTCATTTTTATAGCCTCATTAGATACAAAATCCAGTGGAGGATACCATAGGGATAACAGGGAGTGATGAGCGGACTGTAATAAAGTGTGATAAAAGAGCAGGGGAGAAAGGTGAGACAGTTTTCCGCCCTCTATTCCTCAAATCAGGGGCCACTACAGTGCCTTTTCTTGCGACCGTTGAAGCTGCATATTTCTTTCACTTGCCTGCCGCCCCTGCTAGTCTCTGGCCCCAGTGTCGAAAATGCCTAGGAGAATTAGCGTGTCGTTGAAGTGCCCGAAATCACTACCTTTGCGTGGAACTAAGTCTTTCAAATTTGTTTCCCTGCTGGTTTCTCTGCTTGCTTCAGTGTCACTGACAAGTGCAGCTTCAGCCCAGCCCAGTGAGCCTGAACTGCCGCGCCAGATGGCTTGGACGGCATATAATTTGGGATCCACTGGATATAACCAAGCCGTTGCTATCGGCGCTATGCTGCGCGACAAATACAACGTCGTCCTGCGAGTTATTCCCGGGCAGAACGACGTATCCCGGCTACTACCGCTAAAGACTGGCAGGGTCGATTTTACGGCTAACGGTGTGGCAACCTATTTCGCGCAGGAAGGCATGTTTCAGTTTGCCAATCCTGAGTGGGGGCCTCAGCCACTGCGTCTATTGATGACCTCCAATGGCTTGAGTAATCAGGGTGTGGCAGTAGCCGCAGACACGGGCATTACTAGCTTCGCTGAGTTACGTGGTCGGCGAGTACCTTATGTACGTGCAGCCCCCGCATTGAATGTGTCCATGGAGGCGTATTTGGCTTGCGGTGGGTTGACTTGGGATGACGTCGTTCGCGTTGACTTCCCCGGTTACGACGCGAAATGGAATGGCGTGATCAACGGCGACGTTGATGTCGCCTTCGGCACTACCGTATCGGGCCCGCCATTCAGGCTCGAGGCTTCGCCACGTGGTATTCGCTGGTTGCCGGCTCCCCACGATGACGAAGCTTGTTGGGAGAGAATGCTGGCGATCGGTCCGTATTTCACCAAACACACGGCGACGCGCGGCGCTTCTATTGATGATGAGAACACCCACGAGGCTGGTACCTACCCCTATCCACTATTGACTACGCTTGCGAGCCAGGATAGCGACTTCGTTTACTCGCTTACTCGGGTAATTAATGAAAACTACGATGAGTTTAAAGACGCTGATCCTGGTGCCATCGGCTGGGCGATAGAGTCACAGGTTTTTGATTGGGTCGTGCCGTATCACGAAGGTGCCGTAAGCTACTGGCGTGAAGTTGGCGTGTGGACTGATGAGATTGAGGCACACAATCAAGCGCTTATTCAGCGGCAGGAAGTGTTAGCCACAGCATGGACCGAAATGAAGGCGCGAGGTATTCGTGATAAGGGCGCCTTCGTCGAATCCTGGCAGATACTTCGTGCAGAACGGCTGGAGGCTGCCGGCTACGACCCGGTCTGGCGCTAGTGGCTACACTAACGAAAGAATTACCGAAGCCACTCCAATGGCTGACAGGCTTTGTCGCCGTCGCCAGTGCTTTTCTAGCGATGGATTCGCTGCGAATGTTTTCCGAGAGTCCGCTGCTTGATTTCGCTATCACGGTACAGAACCACTATTACTATGCACTGATGGGCTTGTTGTTGCCGCTCTGCTTTCTAATTTATCCCTCGTTTCGCAGCTCCAAAAGTTACTGGCTCGATGGTGTTCTCGCTCTCGCAACATTTGGAGCCTGTTGTTTCTTCTTCTTTAACGCAGAAACCATGTTGGACTATGGCTGGGAATTTCTAGCCCCATCCTATGCTGTTTGGGTAAGCTATTTGCTGTGGGCGCTGGTCATGGAGGGGGTGCGTCGCAGCGGCGGTTGGGTGCTGTTTTTCCTCGTTTTAGTGTTTTCTCTCTATCCGGTAGTGGCCGATAAATTACCTGGACCCATCTCTGGCCTGTCGTCGACACTAGCGGAGACGGCGTCTTATCACGTCATGAGTATCGAGAGCATTCTCGGTCTGCCGTTCCGCGCGTATGCACAACTGGTTATTGGCTTCCTAATTTTCGGTGTCGCGCTGCAACATACCGGTGGAGGTCGCTTTTTTATCAATCTGGCATTTGCGACATTCGGACACGTACGCGGCGGCTCGGCAAAGGTAGCGATTGTTTCCAGCGGACTGATGGGCTCCATGAGTGGCAGCGTAATTACCAATGTGCTGACCACTGGTCAGATGACGATTCCGGCGATGAAGAAGAATGGTATGGAGAAGGAGTATGCAGCTGGGGTTGAAGCCTGCGCCTCCACCGGAGGAGTTTTGCTGCCGCCCATCATGGGCTCGACCGCGTTTGTCATGG